>NZ_JBHXCW010000148.1:0-19783 GCF_042725365.1 Lentzea sp. NPDC060358
GGCCGTGGGCCTGCCCGGCGTTTCCGTGTCCGGGGAGTGTCGCGACGCCTCGGGTTCCTAGGTGGTCGGCACGAGCGAGTCGACGATCTTCTGCAGGTCCGACTCCTTGAGCAGCGGCGGGTTCGTGCCGCCACCGCCGCCCTCCAGGTCGCCGTTGACGACCAGCACGTGCAGCTTGCTGCTGCCGTTCAGCACGACGACCTTGAGCATTCCCTTGCTGGCCAGGCACTTGTTGCCGGACTGGGTGACGGTCGCGTCGACCTGCACGCCCTCGACGACGACCTTCTTGCCGTCCTTCTGGGTGTGCTCGATCTTCACCGGCTTGGGCTGCGTCACGTCGATCTTCGGGGTGCCGCCCGACGAGTAGTACTGGCCCGAGATGGCCTTGGTGAAGTCGGTCGCGGTCTGGTTGATGTCACCCTTGGGCAGCAGCGCGCCGCCGTTGGTGCCCTTGGTGAAGGGCTTGCCCTCGCACGTGTAGTCGCCATAGGAGGTGACGCCCGTCAGCGCGACGCCCTCGTACTTCTCGACCGGGATGCTGGCGTCCACGATGTCCCACGTCTTCGGGACCTCGTAGTTGTAACCCAGGGACGTCTTCACGCACTGCGCGCCGTCGGTCTTCGGGCACCCGGTGTCGGCGGGCGCCGAGGAGGACGTGGCCGGGGGCTGGGACGACGTGCTGGTGCCGCCCTGCGCGTTCGGGTCGTCGCTGGAGCGCGTGAGCAGGAACCACGTCAGGCCGCCGCCGACGAGCAGCACGAGGACCACCGCGCCTAGCACCAGCCAGAGCGTCTTCTTGTTCTTCGGCGGCTCGTCGTCGAAACCGCCGTACACGCCCAGGCCGCCGTAACCGCTGTAGCCCTGCTGCTGGTGCTGGAACCCGCCCTGCTGGGGGTAACCGCCCTGCTGGGGGTACTGGCCCTGCTGGGGGAAGCCACCGGTCTGCGGGTAGCCGCCGCCCTGGTAGTTCCCGCTGGGGAAGTCCCCCTGCTGCTGGCCCCAGCCCTGCTGGTCGTTCCAGCCGCCCTGTCCGCCACCTGGGTACGTCACGGGCAAACGGTACATCGTGGGTCCGACAGCCCTCTGAGCACCGCGAGCCCGCTCCGGCGGCTAGCCGGCCAGGAAGCTCAGCCGGACCGTGCGGACGGGGTTGTCGACGTTGGTGTCGACGAGGCAGATCGACTGCCACGTGCCGAGCGTCAGCACACCGCCCAGCACCGGGATCGTCGCGTAGGGCGGCACGAACGCGGGCATCACGTGGTCCCGGCCGTGGCCGGGGGTGCCGTGCCGGTGCCGCCACCGCACGTCGCGGGGCAGGACGCGCTCCAGCGCCGTCAGCAGGTCGTCGTCGCTGCCCGCACCAGTCTCGATGATCGCGACCCCCGCCGTGGCGTGCGGCACCCACACGTGCAGCAGGCCGTCGCCGGTCTCGTCCTCGAGGAACCGCTGGCACTCCCGCGTGAGGTCGTGGACGACCTCCTCGGCGCCGGTGCGGACCTGGATCTCCTCGCTGCGCATGACCCGAGATCTTACGAACGGCCGCCGGTACCGTCGCGCCATGCGCGTGCTCTTCGCCAGCATGGCCTCGGTCGGCCACACCTACCCGTTGGTCCCGCTCGCGGTCGCCCTGCGCGCCGCCGGGCACGAGGTGCACTTCGCGGTGGGCGAGGAGATGCACCCCGAGCTGGACCGGCTGGGACTGCGGCCGTTCCGCCCCGGCCTGGTGTTCGGCGAGATCTACGCCGAGGACATCGCCCCCGAGCTCGAACGCGTCCTGCCCGACCTGGTGATCAGCGGCTGGTCGGTGCCCGAGGTCTTCCGGGAGGCGCGGCGGCGGGCGTTCCCCGTGCTGTGGCACGGATTCGGGCGGATGTTCCCCGACGGCATCGGGCTGGTGCGGCCGGAGGGCGGCCGGCACCTCGACATCTGCCCGCCCTCGTTGCAGGACGAGGGGTTCACCGACGACCGCCTGCTGCTGCGGCCGGTGCCGCACGTGTCACCGGGCGAGGTGCCCGAGCGCACGCACGAGAAGCTCGTCTACGTCACGTTCGGGACCGTGTTCGGCACCCGGGACCTGCTGGAGACCGCCGTCGCGGGACTCGGCCGGCTCGACGTCCAGGTCGTCGCCGCCACGCCGGGGCGCTGGCTGGCGCAGGCCGAGGTCATCAGGCAGGCCGACGTCGTCATCCACCACGGCGGCAGCGGCACCATGCTGACCTCGCTGGCCGAGGGGGTCCCACAGGTCGTGCTGCCGCAGGGCGCCGACCAGCTCGGCAACGCGGAGGCGCTCGTGCGGGCGGGCGTGGCGATCCGGCCGGACGAGGCGGGCGTCGAGGCCGTCGCGGAGAGCGCGCGACAGGTGCTGCTGGACGACCGGTATCGGGAAGCCGCAGGTCAGGTGGCGGAAGAGATACGTCACATGCCGTCGCCGGACGAAGTCGCGACCGGGCTGGCGGACGTTGTGTAACACTGTTTTTTATGAGGGCAAGCCGCCTGCGCTTCGGGATGAACCTGTGGCCGCCGTTCCTGTTCGCCGGCATCCGCGTCGAGGAGATCTCGCCGGACTACCGGTATGCGCGCGTGCGGATGCGTCTGCGTCCGTGGAACCGCAACTTCTTCGGCACCCACTTCGGCGGCTCGCTGTTCGCGATGACCGACCCGTTCTGGGTGCTGCTGCTGTTCAACCAGCTCCGCGGCGAGCACGTCGTCTGGGACCGGGCCGGCGAGATCGAGTTCGTCGCGCCCGGCCGCGGCACCGTCACCGCGGAGTTCCGGCTGACCGACGCCCACGTCGAGCAGGTGCTGGAGCAGACCGGGTCCGGTGCGAAGGCCTTGATCTGGTTCGACACGGACGTCGTCGGGCAGGATGGGACCGTGATCGCGAGGGTGAGGAAGCAGGTCTACGCGCGCCGCAAGCGCGACACGAGGCTGACGCATGCGTGAGGCGTTCGGGGCGGTCTTCGACGTCCGGCCCGGCTACCTGAACACGGCGTCCATCGGCGTGCCCCCGCGGCACGTCGCCGACGCGGTCGCGGCCGCCCACGTGCGGTGGCGGCGCGGCGAGGACACGTCGTCCGCGTTCACCGAGGCCGTCGAGACCTCCCGCGCGGCCTTCGGGAAGCTCGTCGGGGTGCCCGCGGCGTCGGTGGCGTGCGGCGCCACGGTCTCGCAGTTCGCCTCCCTGGTCGCCCAGGCGTTGCCGGCGGGGTCGAAGGTCTGCGTCGAACCCGGTGAGTTCACCAGCGTCTCGCTGCCGTTCGTCGCGGCGGGACACCGGATCGTGTCCACAGTGGACGAGGCCGACCTCGTCGCCGTGAGCGTGGTGCAGTCGGCGGACGGCGCGATCGCGGACCTCGACGCGCTGCGGGCGTCCGGCAAACCGGTGTTCCTGGACGTGTCGCAGGCCGCCGGGTGGATGCCGTTGTCGTTGGCGTGGGCCGATTTCGTCGTCGGCGTGGCGTACAAGTGGCTGATGTCACCCCGCGGCGCCGCCTGGCTGGCGGTCCGTCCCGACCGGATGGACTCGCTGCGGCCGGTGGCCGCGAACTGGTACAGCACGGGCGAGAACTACGGCACCGAACTGCTGCTGCGCCCCGACGCACGCCGGTTCGACCTCTCGCCCACGTGGATCTCCCACGTCGGTGCGGCGGTCGCGTTGCCGTGGGTGGCCTCTTTGGACCTCGACGCCGTGCGCGCGCACTGCGTCGGCCTGACCGACCGGCTCCTCACCGGACTGGGGCTCGCGCCCACCGGATCGGCGATCGTCTCGATCGCCGGGCCTGCCGTCGAGGGCGTCGTCTCGTCGGTTCGCGCAGGTCGCACGCGGTTCGCATGTCACCTTTACAACACGATCGAGGACGTTGATCGGGTGCTCGAAGCGCTCGCGTGACTGCCGTCCGTTACCGTTGGTCCTTGTGTCGGATCCACGTCAGTCACCTGAAGAGGTGACACAGAACCTGCCTCGCTTCCCACCGAGGCCGACCGACACCGCGCCGCTGTACCCGGCCGACGAGCTGCAGAAGCTCCAGTCGATCATGGACAACCGCCAGGGGCACGTACCCGCCCCGCCGCCTCCGCCCCCGCGCAAGACGACGTGGGTGGGCAAGGCACTGGCGCTCGTCGGCGTCGCGGTGGTGTCGGGTTTCGTGTGGTGGGTGTTGCAGCCGTCGGACCCGGTGGACCAGCCGATCTCGCAACCGCAGAAGACCGCGGGGGAGTTCGAGTTCACCACCGTGGCGCAGTTGTCCGAGCCGGTGAAGGACAGCGACTGCGTCGCTCACGCGAGCGGCCAGACGCAGGCGTTCCTGAAAACCACGCCGTGCCTGCAACTGACCCGTGCGTTCTACACGGCGAAACTGCCCGACGGGCGGATCGTGTACTCGTCGGTGTCCGTGGTGAAGATGCGCACGGCGGACGAGGCGCGGCAGTTGCGGGAGCTCACCCAGAAGGACGGCACCGGCAACGTCAAGGACCTCGTCCTGGACAAGGCCATCAGCGTGCCGCCGCTGACCACGCTCGCCAACGGCGGCTACGCCTCCGAGCAGCGCGACCAGGAGGTCGTGATCGTCGAGTCGGACTCGCCGGTCAAGGGCGCCGACGCCCTCGCGCACAACAAGGAGATGAAGAGGGTCTCCGCGGACGCGATCAGGCTCGCGTCCTCGTTCCCGACGAGCTAGCCCGAGGCGACGCCCGGCATCGTGATCGATGCCGGGTTCGTGCCGGCGACCTTGCGCCACCGCGTCGCCCGCACGGCCGCCGCCGTCAGCGACTCGAGCGCCGACGTCCGCAGGGCCGAGTCGTCGGTCCGCTCCAGCACACCCCGCCACGCGGCGCAGGTGTCCTGCTCCACCGCGACCAGGGCCGCGAGCGCCGACGGCCCGTCCGAGACGGGCGCCGGCGGCAGGTAGGCCGCGGCCGGCGGGTTCGGCGTCGCGCCGCGGTCGCGCAGCCACCGCTCGGTCACGTCCCGGCGCGCCCGGTGCGCGTTCGAGCCCTCCGCGACGGCCGCCGCCTGGTTGCCCAGGAACGCCGACACGAGGCCGTAGGTCCACAACGCCGCGTGCTCGCTGCCGAGCGCGGTCTGGACGGAGTCCACGTTCACGCGAGCACCTCCCGCAGCGAGGCGCAGCCCGCGGCCACCGAGCCGACGAGGCCGGCGCGGTGGGCGGGCAGCGTGGCGACCAGGGCCGAGGCGTCGCGCACGGCGTCGTCCAGCGCGGTGCGCATGGCCGCCGCCGGGTCGGGAGGCGTCGGCGGTGAGGTGGGGACGGGCGGCGCCGTGGAGGACAGCGGCGGGCGCTCGCGGTCGACCTCGGCCTGCAGCAGGGAGGCGTGCGTCTCGCGGGCCTTCGCGATCTCGGCGGCCGCGGGGGTCGTCAGCGTCTGGGCGAGCTTGGCGTCCGCACGGGCCTGCGCCGCGAGGGCCGACAACGGGTCCGGCGGCGGTGGCGGGGCGGGCTCTGCGGTGCACGCCGCGGCGAGCGGTGCGGCGGCCACCGCGAGCAGCACACGGCGGCGGCTGACCGAATCGGAGATCACGCGGCCCCATATTGCCAGCACCCCCTGCGGGACGTGGGGGCGCGGTGGGAGCCCGGCGAACGAGATAGTCTGGTCGTCCACGGCCGCCGAAACACCGTCGGCCGGGGTTTCCATGCGTTCGAACTGAAGGAGTCACCACGTGTCCAGCCCGCCGCGCGGAGAGCTTTCCGCGCAGCTAGCACCCGTTGTGCGGGAAGCTCTCGAAGCCGCCGGCTTCGACCTCGACGCGCTCGACGTGAATCAGGCTGGGCGCCGCCGTCTGGTCAAGGTCGTCGTGGACGGTGAGGACGGCATCGGGCTCGACGAGGTCGCCGAGGCGAGCCGCGTGGTCTCCGCCGCGCTCGACGCGCACGACCACCTGATCAACGGGCCGTACACCCTCGAGGTCACCTCGCCGGGTGTCGACCGCCCGCTCACCCGCCCCCGCCACTGGAAGCGCGCGCACCTGCGCCTCGTGAAGGTCAAGCAGCCCGAGCAGGCCGAGTGGTTCGGCCGGGTCGGCGAGTGCGACGAGACCGGGGTCGAGCTGCTGCACCAGGGCGAGCTGCGGCGCGTGGACTACCGCCACATCGAACGCGCGGTCATGGAGATCGAGTTCAAGCAGCCGCCGGTCGAAGAACTGGCTCGGCTCACTCGCACAGCACCGGAGGAGGAGCCGAGGTGAACGTCGACATCGCCGCCCTGAGGGCGATCGAACGTGAAAAGGACATCCCCTTCGAGACGGTCCTGGAGGCGATCGAGTCAGCGCTGCTGACCGCCTACAAGCACACCGAAGGGCACCACTCGCACTCGCGCGTGGAGATCGACCGCAAGACGGGCGTCGTGCGCGTGCTCGCGCAGGAACTGGGTCCGGACGGCGTCGTGCAGGAGGAGTGGGACGACACCCCCGAGGGCTTCGGCCGCATCGCCGCCACGACCGCCCGCCAGGTCATCCTGCAGCGGCTGCGCGACGCCGAGCACGAGCGCACCTTCGGCGAGTTCGCCGCCAAGGAGGGCGAGATCATCGCCGGTGTCGTGCAGCGCGACGCGCGCGCGAACGCCCGCGGCATGGTCGTCGTCCAGGTGGGCGACACCGAGGGCGTGCTGCCGCCGGCCGAGCAGGTGCCGGGCGAGCAGTACAACCACGGTGAGCGCATCAAGTGCTACGTCGTGAGCGTCTCCCGCGGCGCGCGCGGGCCGCAGATCGCCCTCTCGCGGACGCACCCGAACCTCGTCCGGCGGCTGTTCGCCCTCGAGGTCCCGGAGATCGCGGACGGCACCGTGGAGATCCCCGCGGTGGCACGTGAGGCAGGTCACCGTTCGAAGATCGCGGTGAAATCAACGGTTGCCGGAGTGAACGCCAAGGGCGCCTGCATCGGCCCGATGGGGGCCCGTGTGCGCAACGTCATGCACGAGCTCGGTGGCGAGAAGATCGACATCATCGACCACTCCGACGACCCCGCCACTTTCGTCGGGAATGCATTGTCACCTGCGAAGGTTGTGTCGGTCAGGGTGCTCGACGAGCGCGCCAAGACCGCCCGCGTCGTGGTGCCCGACTTCCAGCTGTCGCTGGCGATCGGCAAGGAGGGCCAGAACGCCCGCCTGGCCGCCCGCCTGACCGGCTGGCGCATCGACATCCGCAGCGACGCGGAGTCGCCGGCCGCCGGTGCGGTCACATCCAGTTCGGCCGAATGAGCTCCAGGGGATAGACTCATCAACGGTTCAACGCCGGGTTCGACCACCCAACACATCGGCCCTGTTCGAACGTGCATCGGATGCCGTACCCGGACGTTGCCCTCTGAGCTGCTGCGTGTGGTCGCGGTGGACGGTTCGGTGGTTCCGGACCTCCGCAGGCGACTTCCTGGTCGGGGTGCATGGTTGCATTTCGATCTCGAATGTCTGCGCAACGCCGAGCGGCGACGGGCGTTCTCGCGGGCCTTGAAGGTCCAGGGAGCGCTCGACGTCGCCTTGTTGCGCGAGCACTTGGAGGAAGTGGCGGCACAGGAAGTCGGCCGGGGGACAGCCTCCCGGCCAGCAGGAAACAAGGAAGCAGGTCGACCCGTCATGAGTCAGCCGTGAAGCTGAAGACATGAACGCGCGACGATAAGACGAGGTCGATGGGACTTGCCCGCCGGCCTCACGACCAAGGAGAGCAGTGGCAGGCAAGGCCCGCGTGCACGAGCTCGCGAAAGAGCTCGGTGTTACGAGCAAGGAAGTTCTGAACAAGCTCGCCGAACAAGGCGAATACGTGAAGTCCGCGTCGTCCACCGTCGAGGCCCCCGTGGCCCGGCGGCTCCGCGACGCCTACGAGGCCAAGTCTTCGAAGCCGGCCCCCAAGCCGTCCGCTCCGAAGCCCAAGGCACCCGCACCCGCTGCTGCCGCAGCGCCCGCCGCCGCGGCGGAGTCGAAGCCGGCAGCCGACAGGCCCGCGGTCCCGAAGGCCTTCCCCGGCCCGAAGCCCGCGGCCCCGCGCCCGCCGGCACCGAAGCCCGCTCCGGCAGCTCCTGCCGCGCAGGCTCCCGCCGCGTCCGCACCCGCGCAGCCCTCGGCCCCGGCCGCCGCACCGGCACCCGCCGCGTCGGCTCCGGCCGCTCCGAAGGCAGCCCCGGCTCCCGGCGCCAAGCCGGGTGGCCCGCGTCCGGGCCCGCGCCCGGCTCCGCAGCAGCAGCCGCAGGCCCCGGCCGCGTCCGCTGGTCAGTCCCCGTCCGTGGTGCCGCCGCGCCCGCAGTCTCCCAAGCCTGCAGGCCCGCGTGCCCCGCGTCCGGGCAACAACCCCTTCGGCGTCGGTGGCGGCAACGCTCCCTCGCCGCGTCCCGGGCCCCGTCCGGGTCCGCGTCAGGACCAGGGCGAGCGCCCGTCCGGACCGAAGCCCGGCGACCCCCGTCCGGCGAACCCCCGTCCGAGCGGTGCCCCCGGTCAGGGCGGCCCGCGTCCGGCCGCGGCCCAGGGCGGTCCCCGTCCCGGTGGCCCCGGCCAGGGCGGTCCTCGTCCTGCCCCCGGTCAGGGCGGTCCTCGCCCGAACCCGGGCAACATGCCCCCGCGGCCGAACCCCGGCATGATGCCGGGCCGTCCGGCCGGTAACCGTCCTGGTCCCGGCGGTGGCGGCGGTGGCCGTCCCGGTGGTGGCGGCGGTCGTCCCGGTGGGGGCGGCGGCGGTGGCGGCTTCCGCGGCGGCGGTGGCGGCGGCGGAGGCGGTGGCTTCCGCGGCGGTGGCGGCGGTGGCGGCGGCGGTGGCTTCCGCCCCGGTGGCGGTGGTGGCGGTGGCGGTGGCTTCCGTCCCGGCGGTGGTGGCGGTGCCGGTGGCGGCGCCCCGGCCGGTGGCGGCGGTTTCCGCGGTCGTCCCGGTGGTGGCGGCGGCGCTGGCCGCGGCGGTACCGCCGGTGCCTTCGGTCGTCCGGGTGGTCCGGCGCGCCGTGGACGCAAGTCCAAGCGGCAGAAGCGCCAGGAGTACATGGACAACATGCAGGCGCCTTCGGTCGGCGGCGTCCGCCTGCCCAAGGGCAGTGGCGAGACGATCCGCCTGCCGCGCGGTGCCTCGCTGACCGACTTCGCCGACAAGATCAACGCCAACCCGGCGTCGCTCGTCCAGGTGCTGTTCCACCTGGGTGAGATGGTCACGGCGACGCAGTCGGTGTCCGACGAGATCCTCGAGCTCCTCGGCACGGAGATGAACTACGTCGTGCAGGTCGTGTCCCCCGAGGAGGAGGACCGCGAGCTGCTCGAGACGTTCGACATCACCTACGGCGAGGACGCCGGCGACGAGGAGGACCTGCAGGTCCGCCCGCCGGTCGTCACCGTCATGGGTCACGTCGACCACGGCAAGACCCGCCTGCTCGACACCATCCGCAAGGCGAAGGTGGCCGAGGGCGAGGCCGGCGGCATCACCCAGCACATCGGCGCGTACCAGGTGGAGACCGAGCTCGAGGGCAACCCGCGGCTCATCACCTTCATCGACACCCCGGGTCACGAGGCGTTCACCGCCATGCGTGCCCGTGGTGCGAACGCGACCGACATCGCGGTCATCGTCGTCGCGGCCGACGACGGTGTGATGCCCCAGACCGTGGAGGCCATCAACCACGCGCAGGCCGCTCAGGCGCCGATCGTGGTCGCGGTCAACAAGATCGACAAGGAGGGTGCGAACCCCTCCAAGATCCGCCAGCAGCTGACGGAGTACGGCCTCGTCGCCGAGGAGTACGGCGGCGACACGATGTTCGTCGACATCTCGGCCAAGCAGGGCATCAACATCGACAGCCTCCTCGAGGCCATCCTGTTGACCGCCGACGCTTCGCTGGACCTCCGGGCCAACCCGGACATGGAGGCCCAGGGCGTCGCGATCGAGGCGCACCTCGACCGCGGTCGTGGTCCGGTCGCCACCGTTCTCGTCCAGCGCGGATCGCTGCGCGTCGGCTCCTCGATCGTCGCGGGTGACGCGTACGGTCGCGTGCGCCGCATGGTCGACGAGCACGGCGACGACGTCACCGTCGCGACCCCGTCGCGTCCGGTGCAGGTGATCGGTCTGACCTCGGTGCCGCGCGCCGGTGACACGTTCCTCGTGGTCGAGGAGGACCGCGTCGCTCGCCAGATCGCCGAGCGTCGCCAGGCCCGCACTCGCAACGCGCTGAACGCCGCGAAGCGCAAGCGCGTCAGCCTGGAGGACCTGGACGCCGCGCTGAAGGAGACCAGCCAGCTCACCTTGATCATCAAGGGTGACAACTCGGGTACCGTCGAGGCCCTCGAGGACGCGCTCATGAAGATCGAGGTCGGCGACGACGTCGAACTGCGCGTGGTCCACCGCGGTGTCGGTGGCATCACCGAAGGCGACATCAACCTCGCCGTGGCCTCCTCCGCCATCGTCCTGGGCTTCAACGTCCGGGCCGAGGGCAAGGCGACCGAGCTCGCGAACCGCGAGGGCATCGACGTCCGCTACTACACGGTCATCTACCAGGCGATCGACGAGATCGAGGCGGCCCTCAAGGGTCTCCTCAAGCCGGAGTACGAAGAGGTCCAGCTCGGCCGCGCCGAGATCCGCGACGTCTTCAAGTCCTCCAAGGTCGGCACGATCGCGGGTTGCATGGTCCTGTCGGGCGAGATCCGCCGCAACGCCAGGGCGCGCCTGCTCCGTGACGGCAAGGTGATCGCGGAGAACCTCCCGATCAGCTCGCTCAAGCGGTTCAAGGACGACGCCACCGAGGTCCGCGAAGGTTTCGAGTGTGGTCTCACGCTCGGCAACTACAGCGACCTCAAGCTGGAAGACGTCATCGAGACCTACGAGATGCGCGAGAAGCCGCGCGCCTAGTCGGTCGAGGTGAGGGGTGCGGAGCCGTTTTAACCGGTGGCTCCGCACCCCTTTCTTCTGGAGGATCTTGCGCGTGTACGCAGGGATTCTGGAACTGGACGTGCTGCTCGGTGACGTCCACTCGTTGAAGGAGAAGCGTTCGCTCGTGCGGCCCGTGGTGGCCGAGCTGCGGCGGCGCTTCGAGGTCGCTGTCTCCGAGGCGGGTCACCTCGACCTGCACCGCCGGTCGCTGATCGGCGTGGCGGCGGTGGCCGCCGATCTGGAGCACGTCAGGGACGTCCTCGCCGGCTGTGAAAGGCTGGTCGCCGGACGGCCCGAACTGGAACTGCTCTCCGCCCGGACGCGTGTCGTCGGGCCGGAGGACGACTAGGAAGGGGAGGCTCGTGGCCGACACGGCACGTGCCCGCAAGCTCGCCAAGCGGATCTCGCAGATCGTCGCCTCCGCTTTGGAGCACGAGGTCAAGGACCCTCGGCTCGCCCGTGTCACGATCACCGACACCAAGGTGACCGGGGATCTGCACGACGCGACCGTGTACTACACCGTTCTGGGTGAGCGGCTGGACTCCGAGCCGGACCTGGCGGGGGCCGCTGCGGCTCTCGAGAAGGCCAAGGGCGTCCTGCGGTCGATGGTGGGGGCGCAGACCGGTGTCCGGTTCACGCCCACGCTCACGTTCGTGACCGACACCGTGCCGGACGCGGCCAGGAAGATGGACGAGCTGCTGGCCCGGGCGCAGGCCGCCGACGCCGAGGTGGCCCGCATCGCAGCCGGTGCCTCGCCCGCCGGTGAGGCGGACCCGTACAAGGCGCCTCGCGAGGACGAAGACGAGGACTGATTTCCGGCGCAGCAGGGCGGACGCGGTTGCCGTGTCCGCCCTGATGTCTTCGCGCCCGGAGACCGGATGGGAACTGTCCTGTCCGAGGGTGCCGGACAGCACATTCGGACGATCAGCGGCTAACGTCTCCCTGTGGCAGACGACCTGAGCACCACCCTTGCCGAGGCCGCGCGGTTGCTGGCCGACGCCCGCGACGTGACCCTGCTGAGTCACGTCAACCCCGACGCGGACACGCTCGGGAGTGCGTTGGCCGTGGGACTCGCGCTGCACCGGCGCGGTGTCCGGGTGCGCGTGGCGTTCGGCGAGCCGGAGGCCGTGCCGGAGAGCCTGCGGGCGCTGGACACGGCCGGGTTGCTGGTCCACCGAGACGAGGTGCCCGAGGTGCCGGAACTGCTGGTCGTCATGGACACCGGCAGCGTGGCGCGGCTGGGACCGCTGGGGGACAGGGTGGCCAACGCGCGCGGGCCCGTCATCGTCGTCGACCACCACGTGTCGAACACGCGCTACGGGACCGTCCACTGCGTCGACGCCGGAGCCGAGGCCACCGCGCTCATCGCGTTGAAGCTGCTGGACGAGATGGGCGCCGAGGTCGACGAGCCGATCGCCCGGTGCCTCTACGCCGGTCTGGTCACCGACACCGGCGGTTTCCGCAAGGCCGGGCCCGGCGCGCACGAGACCGCCGCCCGGCTGCTGAAGACCGGGGTCGACGCCCACAGCGTCACCCGGCCGTTGATGGACGCTCACCCGTTCGCGTACCTCGGCATGCTGTCGCAGGTGCTGGCGAAGGCGGAGCTGGACCGGACGGCCGCGGGCGGGCTGGGGCTGGTGCACGCCGTCGTGAGCCTCGAGGACGCGCGGGACGTGCGCAGCGAGGAGGTGGAGAGCGTGATCGACGTCGTGCGCTCCGCCTCGGAGGCCGAGGTGGCGGCCGTGCTGAAGGAGTTGCGCCCGGGGTACTGGTCCGTGTCGCTGCGGGCCGTGGGCGAGGTCGACGTGCGCGAGGTGGCGCAGGTCCTCGGGGGCGGGGGGCACCGGCTGGCGGCCGGGTTCACCTTCGACGGGGTCTCGGAGCAGGTCGTCGCCGCGCTGAAGGGTGCGTTGGAGCAGGTGGGGTCATGACACGGACGGGTAGTCCGCGGCTGCTGCGGGAGATCAACGACCGCGCCGCGATCGAGACGTTGCTGCGCAGCGGTGCGATGACGCGCGCCGAGCTGGAAGAGGTCATCGGGCTGTCGAAGCCCGCCACGGCCCAGCTGCTGGCGCGGCTCGAGGAGGACGGCATGGTCGTCCGCACCGGGCTGCGCGGTGGCGGGCGCGGGCCGCGGGCGCAGATGTGGGCCGTCAACGGCGGCGTCGGCCACGTGGCGGCGGTGGCGTTGTCGCCCGAGCTGATCGACGTGGTCGTCGCGGACATCACCGGGTCGCTGCTCGCCGAGCACAGCGCGCCGATGCCGAAGGAGCACACGCTCCGCGCGTTCCGCGAGACGGTGCAGAAGGCGGCGGCGCTGGCCGGGCTGCGGCTGGACGCGTTGTCGCACGTCGTCGTGGGCACGCCCGGCGCGGTGGACCCGTCGACCGGGCACCTCGGGTTCGCGCCGCACCTGCCGGGCCTGGTGGACGTCGACCTGCCGTCGACGCTGCGCGACCTGCTGGGCACGTCGGTGTCGATCGAGAACGACATCAACCTCGCCGCGCTGGAGGAGATGAGCTCCGGCCGGGCCGCGGGGGTGCGGAACTTCGTGCTGTTCTGGCCGGCGGACGAGATCGGGTCCGCGGTGGTGGTGAACGGGGTGCTGCTGCGCGGCGTCACGGGCGGCGCGGGCGAGATCGACTCGATGCAGATCCCCGGCGGCCGCTACGGCGACCTGGTCGACGGCGACGCGATCGTGGCGCTGGCGAAGTCGCACGGCATCACGGCCGAGTCCGGTCTGGGGGCCGTGGCGCACGCGCTGGCCTCGGGCGCCGAAGGGCGTGAGTTCCTGTCGGACCTCGCTCGCCGGATCGCCCTGGGGCTGGCGAACGTGGTGTGCGTGCTCGACCCGGAGCTGGTGCTGCTCTCGGGCGGGGTGGCGCAGGCCGGCGGCGAGACGCTGTGCGACCTGGTGGCGGCCGAGCTGCTGAAGCTGGTGGTGCCGCGCACGCCGGTGCGGCTCGCGCAGGTCACGGCGAGCCCGGTGCGGTCGGGGGCGCTGCACTCGGCGCTCGCGGTGGCGCGGGAACGGGTGTTCGGGCTGCCGCAGAGCTCGTGACGCGATGAGTGGCCGCCGTCACCGGACGGAAGCGCTTCCCACCACCTAGGTTCGACGGGTGGAGGATCGGGTTCCCGCTCGGCGGGTCATCGGGCTGGCGGTGCCCGCACTGGGGGTGCTGGCGGCCGAGCCGTTGTACGTGCTCGTCGACACGGCCGTGGTCGGGCACCTCGGGGCGTTGCCGCTCGCCGGGCTGGCGTTGGGCGGTGTGCTGCTCACGCAGGTCTCGACGCAGCTGACGTTCCTCTCGTACGGCACGACGGCGCGCACCGCCCGGTTGCACGGTGCGGGGCGGCGGCAGGAGGCCGTCGAGGAGGGGGTCCAGGCGACCTGGCTCGCGCTGGCGGCCGGCGTGCTCGTCGTGCTGCTGGGGCAGGTGTTCGCCCGGCCGCTGGCGGAGCTGCTCGCGGGCGGCGGGGCGGTCGCGGACGCGGCGGTGGAGTGGGTGCGCATCGCGTTGTTCGGTGCGCCGTTCATCCTCGTCACGATGGCCGGCAACGGGTGGATGCGCGGTGTCCAGGACACCAAGAGACCGCTCACGTACATCCTGATCGGCAACGGCATCAGCGCCGTGCTGTGCCCGGCGCTCGTCTACGGCGTGGGCTGGGGGCTGGAGGGCTCGGCGGTCGCCAACGTCGTGGCGCAGGTGCTGTCGGCGTCGCTCTTCTTCAAGGCGCTCATCGCCGAACGCGTGTCGTTGCGCCCGCAGTGGACGGCCATGCGCGCACAGCTCGGCATGGGGCGCGATCTGGTGCTGCGAAGCCTGGCGTTCCAGGCGTGCTTCATCAGTGCGGCTTCGGTGGCGGCACGGACGTCCGTCGGGGCGTTGGGCGCCCATCAGGTCGTGTTGCAGCTGTGGACGTTTCTCGCGCTCGTGCTCGACTCGCTGGCGATCGCGGCGCAGTCGCTCGTCGGTGCGGCGCTGGGCGCGTCGCGGCGCAAGCAGGCCGAGAGGCTCGCGTGGCAGGTCACGCGGTACGGGCTGGTGTTCGGCATCGGGCTCGGGGTCCTGTTCGCGGCGCTGTTCACCGTGCTGCCGCGGGCGTTCACCTCCGACGCCGGGGTGCTCGGCGAGATCCCGCACGCCTGGTGGTTCTTCGTCGCGCTGCAACCGGTCGCGGGCGTGGTGTTCGCGCTCGACGGGGTGCTGCTCGGCGCGGGTGACGTGAGGTTCATGCGCACGGCGACGCTCGGGTCCGCGGTGGTCGGGTTCCTGCCGCTCGTGTGGGCCTCGTACGTGTTCGGGTGGGGGCTCGCCGGGATCTGGACGGGCTTGTCGCTGTTCATGCTGCTGCGGCTCGTGGCGGTCGTCTGGCGGACCCGGTCGGGCGAGTGGGCCGTGGAGGGCGCGGTCCGCTAGCAGGGCCGCTCACAGGCGTTCGCCCTGATCGGGCGCTGTGGTCGACCTCACGGCATGGAAACGTCACCCAAAAGGTTGTTTAGGCGATGTAACTAATGCCCGCCCACCCCGACCTGGGAGAGTGTCGTCTTGCCGTCGGTCCGCCGAACTGGTTTTGGCAGCGCTACCCGCGCATCGTGGCTGATCTGGACCACCGCCGTACTCGTCTACTTCGCCGCCCTGTTCCACCGGACCACGCTCGGCGTGGCCGGGCTGGAGGCGAGCGAGCGCTTCGGGCTCGGACCCGCGCAGCTCGGCGTGTTCACCGTGCTGCAGATCGGTGTCTACGCCCTCATGCAGATCCCCACCGGCCTGCTCGTGGACCGCTACGGGCCGCGCCGGGTCCTCACCGCCGCCGCGCTGCTCATGGGCACCGGCCAGGTGCTCTTCGCCGTCGCCGACTCCTACGGCCTCGGGCTCGTCGCCCGCGCCGTGCTGGGCATGGGCGACGCGATGACGTTCATCAGCGTCATCCGGCTCGTCGCCTCGCACTTCCCGCCGCGCCAGTACTCGCTCGTCGTGGCGGTCACGGCCGCGATCGGCGGCGTCGGCAACCTCGTCGCCACCGTGCCGCTGACGCTCCTGCTCGGCTCGGTCGGCTGGACGTGGGCGTTCCTCGTCGCCGGTGGCGTGACCGCGCTGTACTCGGCCGTGGCGTTCCTGCGGGTGCGCGACGTGCCCGCCGGGGTCGTGGCGCCGAAGCCGGAACCCGTGCCGTTGCGCAAGATCTGGCCGAAGGTGCGGCAGGCGTGGAGCGTCCCCGGCACCCGGCTCGGGTTCTGGGCGCACTTCAGCACGATGTCCACGCCGGCCGTCATCGGCCTGCTGTGGGGCTACCCGTACCTCGTGCAGGCGCAGGGGATGTCCGCCAAGGCCGCGTCGTCCACGCTCGGCCTGCTGGTCATCGGTGCGATCGTGGCCAGCCCGATCATCGGCGGCCTGTTCTCCCGCAACCCCGAGTGGCGCATGCCGATCTCGGTCGGGTTCCTGGCGTTCGCGCTGGCCGGGTGGGCCGTGCTGCTGCTGTGGCCGGGCGGGCGCGTGCCGGCGCCGGTCATCGCCGCGGTGTTCCTCGTGCTCACCGTCGGCGGGCCGATCTCGGGCGTGGCGTTCGCCCTCGCCCGCGACTACAACCCCTCGCACCGCCAGTCCACGGCGAGCGGCCTGGTCAACGTCGGCGGCTTCCTCGCCGTGACGGTGACCGCGCTGGGCGTCGGCGTGCTGCTGGACCTCGTCGAAGGGGTGCTCGCCCCGCAGACGGCGTTCCGCATCGCGCTGAGCTTCTGCGTCGTGGTGCTCGTCGTCGGTGGCTGGCGCATGCTCGTGTGGTGGCGACGCGCGCGTGCCGCCGTGTTCGAGGCCGAGGAGCGCGGGGAGACGGTGCCCGTGCAGATCCGGCGTCGTCGCTGGGACGCTCTGCGCGTCGCTTAAGCTTCTCCGCCGTGAAACCCTCTGTTGCACCGGGCCTGGTCGTCGTCGACAAGCCGGACGGCATGACCTCGCACGACGTGGTGGCGCGTGTGCGCAGGATCCTCGGCACCCGCAAGGTCGGGCACGCCGGCACGCTCGACCCGATGGCGACCGGTGTGCTCGTGCTCGGCATCGAGCGCGCCACCAAGCTCCTCGGCCACCTCGCGCTCGACAGCAAGGCCTACCTCGCCACGATCGTGCTCGGCGCCTCCACCACCACGGACGACGCCGAGGGCGAGGTGCTGTCCACTGAGGACGCTTCGGGGGTCTCGGACGAGGCGGTCGCCGCCGAGGTCGCGAAGCTGACCGGCGCGATCCAGCAGGTGCCGTCGTCGGTCTCCGCGGTGAAGATCGACGGCAAGCGCGCCTACGCCCGCGTGCGTGCCGGCGAAGAGGTCGAGATCCCCGCGCGGCCGGTGACGGTGCATCGGTTCGACGTGCTGTTCTCGCGGCGTGAGGACAAGACGGTCCTGCTCGACGTGATGGTCGAGTGCTCCTCCGGCACGTACGTGCGTGCGCTGGCCCGCGACCTCGGCGCCGCGCTCGGCGTCGGCGGGCACCTGGGCGCGTTGCGGCGCACCAGGGTCGGCCCGTTCGACCTGCGCGTGGCGCGCACGCTGCAGCAGCTGGAGGACACGCCCGGCCTGTCGCTCGACCTCGACGCCGCCGTCGCCACGGCGTTCCCGCGCCGCGAGATCGACCCGGCGGAGGCGTCGGCGCTCTCGCACGGGCAGCGGCTGCGCGCGGGCGGCATCGACGGCACCTACGGCGTGTTCGGGCCCGACGGCCACGTCATCGCCCTGGCCAAGGACGAGGGCACCGCCTGCAAGCCCGTGGTCGTGCTCAGCCCGGCCGGCTGAGCGGGGGCGCGACCGGGTGCCGAGCAGCGGACCAGGAGACCGACGTAGGCTGATCACCGTGCAACGCTGGCGCGGTCTCGACCACCTCCCCGGCGGCTGGGGCCGCTGCGTGGTCACCATCGGGGTCTTCGACGGTGTCCACAAAGGGCATCAGGCGCTCATCGGCAGGGCCGTCGAGCTCGCCGGGGAGCGCGGGCTGCCGTCGGTGCTGATGACGTTCGACCCGCACCCGTCCGAGGTGGTGCGCCCCGGCAGCCACCCCGCGCAGCTCACCACGCTGCGCCGCCGGGCCGCGCTGGTCGAGGAGCTCGGCATCGACCACTTCGTCGTCGTGCCGTTCAGCCTCGAGACCTCCCGGATGCCCGCCGACGAGTTCGTGCACGAGGTCCTGGTGGAGAAGTTGCACGCGGCGGCGGTCGTCGTCGGCGAGAACTTCACCTTCGGGCACAAGGCAGCCGGTACCGTCGCGTTGCTGCGCCAGCTCGGGCAGCGGTTCGGATTCGCGACCGAGGGGGCTGATCTGGTGTCCGCAGACGAGGTGACCTACTCGTCCACCTACGTCCGCGCGTGCATCGACGCGGGGGACGTGAAGGCGGCGGCCGAGGCGCTGGGGCGCCCGCACCGTCTGGAAGGGATCGTCGTCAAGGGCGACGGGCGGGGCAAGGACCTGGGGTTCCCGACCGCCAACCTGTCGACGCCGAAGTTCGCCGCGGTGCCGGCGGACGGCATCTACGCGTGCTGGTTCACCGACGCCAGGGGCGAGAAGCTCAAGGCCGCGGTGAGCGTGGGGACCAACCCCACGTTCTCCGGCCGGGAGCGCCGCGTCGAGGCGTTCGTGCTGGACGTCGACGAGGACTACTACGGCCAGCGGGTCGCCGTGGACTTCGTCGAGCGGCTGCGCGAGATGGAGAAGTACGACTCCGTCGAGGCCCTGCTCGAGCAGATGCACCGCGACGTGGACCGAACGAGGGAACTGCTGGCCGACTCCTGAACGTCAGATCAGGCGAAAAGGGCATCCGGGAGCCGCTGTGCTGGCAGGATGCGGGGCAGTGTGCGGGCTACGGGAGAGGCCAACGGTGGAGGACCACAAGATCGTGCAGCGCAACCTCGCGCTTCAGCGGGAGTGGTACGGGGAGCCCTTGGGTGACCGGGTGCGCCGTCTGGTCGTGGCCTTCAACGTGTCGCAGGCGCAGCTCGCGGACGTGCTGGGGATCAGCGCGCCGATGCTCAGCCAGGTGATGAGCGGCCGGCGCGCCAAGATCGGCAACCCGTCCGTGCTCGCCCGCATGATCATGCTGGAGCGCAAGGTCCTCACGCCGGACGTGGCGACCGGGGCGCCGGAGGCGTTGCAGCGCGCGCTCGACGACGTGCGCGACTCCAAGCCGACGGTGTCCCGCGACTCGCTGCCGGTCAACGGCGACGAGAGCGCCGCCTACCCCGTGCTGCGCCGGGTGGCCGACCGCTCCGAGCTGCAGCAGGCCGCCGACCTGCTCTCCGACGAGTTCCCGGCCATCGCCGACCTGTTCCGCCGGGTCATCCGGGCCGCCGGCAGGTGACGCCGCCCGGTGCGTCACCGCCTAAATGAGTTGGCAACTCCGGCGGTTCGCACGACACTGGTCTCGTGCACCCGAGGGTGGCGCAAGCCGTCCGGGGTGGTGCTCGTGAGCAGCGCCGACGGCCTCCACGCACCCGTGCCGCGGGTGGGGTTGCGCACGTCAGCGCGCCGCTGAGCACGGTGCCTGATAGCCTTCGCAGTTGGGTCTGGCTGCGGTCCGTGGCGGCCAGCACCGGCTACCCCGGCCAGCAATTCGGCGGGCGTGGGGCCGCACGGACCTGAACAAGTAGGAGAAAGACCTAGTGGCACTGTCCACGGAGCAGAAGAAGTCCATCCTCGGCGAGTACGGTCTGCACGACTCGGACACCGGCTCGACCGAGGCGCAGGTGGCCCTGCTGAGCAAGCGCATCGCGGACCTCACGGAGCACCTCAAGCAGCACAAGCACGACCACCACTCCCGCCGTGGTCTCCTGCTGATGGTCGGCCGTCGCCGCCGTCTGCTGAACTACCTGACCAAGGTGGACATCAACCGCTACCGCGCGCTGATCCAGCGCCTCGGTCTGCGCAGGTGATTCACGCCGAGGGGGAGTGACCGGCCGGTCAC
>NZ_JBHXCW010000149.1:0-19499 GCF_042725365.1 Lentzea sp. NPDC060358
GCGCGGCACACCTGCCGCGCCCTCCCGGTCACAGCCCGAGGTGCACGCTCGCGTGCTGGTACACCTTGGACTGCGTCGGGTCGGCCTCCGGCATGTTCACCTTGTAGCACAACCCCGCCAGCGTCTGCGGCTCCTCGCCGGAGTGCCGGAACGGCAGCTCTTCCTTCCACCGCACGGGATCGACGGACGCCGTGGCGGCGATCAGCGCGTCGCGGACGGTCCGGAACCGGTCGTGCACCAGCTCCGGCGGCAGCAGCCGTCCCGCCGCCACACCACCCGCGTTCAGCGCCCGGCCGCAGTCCCGCGTCTCCCAGCGGGCGTCGACGTACCAGTGCGCGCGGCCGGCCTGGGCCTCGGTGAGCACGGCCAGCACGATCTCGTCCCACATCGACACGTGGGCGACCAGGTCGGTGACGGTGATCGGCTCCGGGCGCAGCGGGTTGTGGTGGAGCTGCGGGGCGGTACCCGCGAGGTCCGCCTCGATCGCCGCGAGCAGGTGGTCGCGGTCGGTCGTCAGCGCCTGGCAGGCGGTGTCCTGGTCCATGTAGTCGGGCAACGCTCTATCTCCCCGCTTGGGTCTCGGCCTCACGGCGCAGCTCGCCGTCGAAGTCCAGCTTGCCGCCCGGACGGGCGAAGGAGCGAGCCCTGCCCGCGCTCGTGCGGCGGATCACCGTGAGGCTGTTCTGCAGCACCTTGTGCGGTTCCAGCAGGTTCACGATCTCGAGCTCGCCCGGTTTCGCGCGTCCGACCTTCGCGATGTAGTCGAGGACGGCCTCCCCCTCGGGGTAGGTCATCAGGTAGTGCAGGACGAGCAGGCCGCCGTCCGGGTTGAGCAGGTCCCAGAAGTGGTCGAAGAAGTACAGGCACTCCCATGCGTCCACCCAGGCCAGGTCGATGGGGGCGAAGCCGTCGGGCAGCAGGTCGCGGCACTCCCGGACGTTGGCGTTGATCACCTGCACGCGGTCGGCGAGACCGAGGGAGCCGAGCACGTCGAGCACCTGTCCCGCCGACGAGTCGGGGATGGACAGGTCGTCGACGGCGACGAACTCCGGTTCGTAGGGCTCCAGGTAGAAACCCGGTGCGCGCAGTGCCGGTTCGGCGTAGACCCAGTCGGTGTCGAGCGCGCCGGTGGTGGCGAGGTGCCCGGCCGTCTTCGCCGCGAGCGCCGCCGACTCGGTGCGCACCTGGTCCTCGACCTGTGCGAGCGCCGCCGCGAGGTAGGGCGTCGTGTACCCCATCCCGACCTCGAGGACCCGCCGCGGGCGCGTCAGTTGCACGAGCGACGCCAGCAGCGGTGCCACCACCTCGGTGCCCGCCGCCGGTACCAGCAGTCTCTTGACCGCAGCATCGAACGCCGCGTCGAACATCGTTGCCCCCTCAGGCCTCCCGGACGTACCGCGGCCGCGCTGATCGGTTTCGGACAATGCCCGATTACCGGCGGAAATGATCCCCCCGGCACGTCGTGATCAATCCACGCGGTCCCGGTCCGCGAACGCGATTGGCATGCCGCGCACTGTACACAGCAGACGCGCTCGTGGGGTGGAATGGGAGAAGAAGATCTCCCGGAGTCAGTTCAACTGAACGGCGTATTGCAGCACCTGATGGCCCAGTTATCGTTGTGCAACTGACCCGGAGGTGCGCGCTTTCGGGTCGTCGGGGTCCGGGGGGATCCACTTTGTCATGGGGTGCACCGGCAGTTTTGCGTGCAGACGCGATATCCAATACGAGATCTGAATCGGCTTATTCGGCTCCCTTATGCGGGGTCGGGTGGAACGTGTGCGGGGGTGGAGATCAATGCGTCCGGATGAACGGACGGTGCTGTCGCTCGTCCGTGACCAGGTGGAGCGGCGCCCCGGTGCCGTCGCGGTGAGCGGCCACGGGGAGGACCTGACGTACCGCAGGCTGTGGGACCTCGCCGGCACGCTCGCGGCCGGCCTCGTGGCCAGGGGCGTCCGGCGCGGTGACCTGGTCGCCGTCGCCGTGAACCCGTCGGTGGACCTCGTCGTCGCGTTCCTCGGCGTCCTGCGCGCCGGCGCCGCCTACTTACCTCTGGACAACCGCGCGCCCGCCGACCGCCTGGCGGTCATCCTCGACGAGGCTGCGCCCGCGGTCGTCCTGCACGCACGGGACCGGACCCGCTGGACGACCCCGCTGCCGCCCGGACTGACCCCGGTCACCGTGCCGGACGAGGTGTCGTCGCAGGTCGGCACCGTGGAGATCGGGCCGGACGACCCCGCGTACGTGGCCTACACCTCCGGCTCGACCGGGCGGCCGAAGGGCGTGGTCGTGCCGCACCGGGCCGTCGTCCGGCTCGTCACCGACGCCGACTACTGCCCCCTCGGCCCGGACGACCGGGTCGCGAGCCTGTCCAACCCGGCCTTCGACGCGACCACCTTCGAGGTGTGGGCGCCCCTTGCCGCGGGAGGGGCGGTCGTCGCCATCCCGTCACCGGTGGACCTCGTCCTCGAGGACTGGGCCGCCGCCCTGGGCGAGCTGTCGATCACGGCGATGTTCCTCACCACCTCGCTCTTCCACTCCGTCGCACGGGAGCTCCCGACCGCCTTCGAGCAGCTGGAACACCTGGTCGTCGGCGGTGAGCAGCTGGACGCGGAGATGGTGCGCCGGGTGCTCGGCTCCCGCCCGCCCGGCCGGATCGTCAACGGGTACGGCCCCACCGAGACCACCACGTTCGCGGCGGTCTTCGAGTGCAGTGCCGAGGCCATGCGCGACGTGGCCCGCACGCCGATCGGCTACCCGCTGCAGAAGACGACCCTGCACGTGCTCGACGAGCACCTGCGGCCTGTTTCCGCAGGTGAGACCGGTGAGCTGTGCATCGGCGGGCCCGGTGTCGCCCTGGGCTACCTCGGCCGTCCCGAGCTCACCGCGGAGCGGTTCGTCCTGGCCCCGGCCGCCGGGGAGCGGATCTACCGGACCGGTGACCTGGTCCGGCAGCTGCCGGGCGGCGCCCTGGAGGTGGTCGGCCGCCGGGACCGGCAGGTCAAGCTGCGCGGCTTCCGCATCGAGCTGGAGGAGGTCGAACAGGCCGCCGCGGCGACCGGGCTCGTCGACGCCGTGTTCGTCGAGAAGGTCGGCGAGGGCCCCGCCGCCACGCTCGTGGGATTTGCCCTGCCGACCGCCGGTGGCCAGGAAGAACTGCCGGTCGCGTTGAGGGCGCGTTTAGCGGAAGTGCTGCCGGACTACATGGTCCCGGCGCGCTGGGTCGTGTTGTCGCACGTACCGCTGGGTCCGACGGGAAAGGCCGACCGCGGCGAGTTGCTCGCCCTGCTCGAAACGGTGTCAAGAACGGACGGCGATCTGCCCATAGAATCCGTTGATGACATCTGCCGGGTGTGGCGGGAAGTACTCCGGGTACCACAGGTCGAACCGTGCGACAACTTCATTGATTTGGGTGGGAACTCATTGCTCGCGGTTCAGGCCGCGGCGAGGATGAATGAATTCTTGATTACCTCGGTCGAGCCGGCGGAAATCCTCTTGGCCGAGTCCGCCGCGGAACTGGGTGCACGAGTGCGTCCCGCGGGGGCGGTCGGATGAACGGGCCCGCCAGGCTCCACTCGACCGTCGCACCGCTGTCATTCGCCCAGGAACGACTCTGGTTCGTGAACACCGCCGCACCCGAGTCCCCGGTCTACAACGTGCCGTTGTTCTTCCGCTGGCGGGGCGAGGTCGACGTCGCCGCCCTGCACCGGGCGCTGCTCGCGGTGGCGCGCAAGCACGAGGTGCTGCGGACCACCTACGAGGACCGCGACGGCGAACGCGTCCAGGTCGTCGGCGAGGCGCGGGTGCCCGTGGAGGTCATCACCCACGCCCCGGAGACCGAGGCGCGGCGCGGGTTCGACCTGGCCGCCGAGCCCCCGGTGCGCTGCGCCGTCTGGAAGGGACTGCCGGGCGGGGACGCGGTCCTGCTGACGATCCACCACATCGCCGTGGACGGCTGGTCGCTGCCGGCCCTGTTCGGCGACCTCGGCACCGCCTACGACGCCGAGCTCGCCGGCCGGCGGCCGGAGCTGGGCGAGTTGCCCGTCCAGTACGCGGACTTCGCCGTGTGGGACCGCGCCGGTCTCGACGAGGCGCTGCTCACCCGGCGTGCCGCCGAGCTGGCGACGGTCCCGGCCGGACTGAGGCTCGGCGGGGCGCGGCCGGTCCAGGACGGTGTCCACACGGGCGACCAGCACCGCTTCGCCCTCCCGGCCGGCACCTGGGCCGCGGTGGGCGACCTGGCGGGGTCGTTGCGCGCCACGCCGTTCGTCGTGCTGCTCGCGGCCTGGGCGGAGGTGATCGGCCGCTGGTCCGCGCGGGAGGAGTTCCTGATCGGCGCGGTGACGGCCAACCGCACGCACCCGGCGGTCGAGGACCTGGTGGGCTTCTTCGTCAACACCGTGCCGCTGCGGTGCACCACGCGCCCGCCCACGTTCGCGCGGCGCTGCGCCGAGCTGCGCCGCGAGGCGTTCGGATCCCTGACCTACCAACGCATCCCGTTCGACCAGCTGGTCGCGAGGACCCCGGGCCGCGGACTCGCCGAGGTCGGGTTCGCCCTGCAGAACATGCCCGCGCCGGACACGACCAGGTGGACGGCCCCCGACGTGCTGCCGACCGGCACGGCCAAGTACGACGTGCTGCTGATCGTCGAGGAGACCGCCGACGGCGTCGTCGGCACGCTGGAGCACGACACCCAGCGGTACCCGCGGGAGCTCGGGCCGCGGCTGGCCGAGGACTTCGTCGCGCTGCTCGCCCGCGCGGTGGCCGAGCCCGAGGCGCCGCTCGCCGGGTTCGCGCTGCCGCACGGGCCGCTGGAGACCCCGCGGCCCTCGCCGGTACCCGCGGTGGTCCAGGACGGCGGAGAGCTCTCCGAGCCGGAACGGCACGCGGCGGAGCTGTTCCGCGCGGTGCTGGCCGAGGCCGGTGTCGAGATCGCGGAACCGGCCCGCGGCGCGAACTTCTTCACGCTCGGCGGTCACTCGCTGCTGGCGGTGGGCCTGCTCGCCCGCGCCCGGCGGGAGCACGGCGCGGCGGTGCGGCCGAGCGAGTTCCTCGCGGACCCGACGGTCGCCCGGCTCGGCGAGCTGCTGCGGAGCGCGACGGCGAGACCGGAACCGGCGGCGGCCCCGGTGGACGGTCCGCGACCGGCGACCTCCACGCAGCAGCGGTTCTGGTTCCTCGACCGGATTCCCGAGCTGCGCGCCGCGTATCTGGTGCCGACCGTCGTGCACTTCCCCGGTGAGACCGGAGTGGACGAACTGCGGGGCGCGGTCGACACCGTGCTGGCGCGGCACCCGTCCCTGCGCTCGCGCTTCCGCCTGGACCACGGGCAGAAGCGGGTCGTCCGCACGACGTCGGGACCACCGGCGCGGGCGACGGTCACCGATGCGCGCGGCTGGGACGAGGGCAAGCTCGCGGACCACGTCGCCGAGCTGTGCTGGACCCCGTTCGACCTCGCGGCCGACGCCCCGGTGCGGGCCGAGCTCGTCCTGGTCGCCACCGGGGTGCGGCTCGTGCTGTGCGCCCACCACATGGTGGTCGACGGCGCGTCGGTCCGCGTGCTGCTGGAGCAGGTGGCGGCCGTGGTGCGCGGGGAGGACCTGCCGGAGCCGGTGGCGGAGGAACCACCGGGCGCCCAGGCGGACTCGTCGGACCTGATCGCCGCGTTGCGGGGCGCGCCGACGGACGTGCGGCTGCCGCACGACCGGCCGCGCGCGTCCGTCCAGAGCATCCTCGGCGCCACCCGCGGCGCGGACGTCGCGGACCTGCGGGCGGTGGCCAAGGAGTCGGGCTGCAGCGCGTTCGCGGCGACGGCCGCGGTGCTCGCGGTCGCGCTGGCGGGGAGATCGGACCAGCGCGACTTCCTGTTCGCGTTCCCGTGGTCGGGCCGCGAACACCCGGACGCGGTCGGGATGTTCGTGAACACCCTCGTGCTGCGGGCGGACCTGCGCGGCGGCCCGACCTGGCGGGAGGTGCTCGCCCGCGTGCGCGACGCCGCCTCGGTGGCCTACCGGGCGGCGGACGTCCCGTTCGACGAGGTGGTGGCCGCGCTGCACCCGCGGCGGGACCTGAGCCGCCCGGCGCTGACACCGGTGTACGTCGCCGCGGAGGACGAGTGGCGGCCACCGCTCGGCGGGGTGCTGCTGCCGCTCGACCCGCTGGCCGTGAAGTACGAGCTGGAACTGACGGTCGTCGAGACCGCGTCCGGTCTGCGGCTGTCCGCCGCGTACCAGGCCGACCTGTTCGACGACAGCACGATCGAAGACCTGCTCGCGGACGTCCAGAAGGCGGCGGCCGCGCTCGTGACGAACCCCGATCGCCCCGCCTGTGAGGAGACACTGCGTTGACGAAGCTCGATCACGTGCGGGAAGCGTGGGCCGAGGCACTGGACATCACGCCGGACGAGGTGCCCACCGAGGTCAGTTTCTTCGACGCGGGCGGCAACTCGTTGCTGTTGCTGCTGCTCTGGGAACGCCTCAACGATCTCACGACCCGCGACCTGAAGGCCGCCGACCTCTTCGAGCACAGCACCGTGCTGGCCCAGGCGGAGTTCCTCGAGGGCGGCGGCGAACCGGTCGCCGCCGCGGCGACGTCGCGGTCGGCGCTGCTCGGCCGCTCGCGCCGGGAGGCTTCATGAGCGACACCGACATCGCTGTCGTCGGCGTCGGCTGCCGCTTCCCGGACGCGTGGACGCCCGAGGAGTTCTGGCGCAACATCGACGCCGGCCGGGTGTCCGTCCAGGACCTGACCGACGAGCAGCGCCGGGCGGGCGGCATCTCCGACGACGTGGCCGCGCAGCCGGACTTCGTCGCGAAGGGCACGTCCCTGCCGGGCGTGGCCGAGTTCGCGGGCGAGTTCTTCGGCTACCCGCCGGCGGAGGTCGACATCATCGACCCGCAGCAGCGCATCTTCCTCGAGGTCTGCTGGGAGGCGCTGGAGGCGGCCGGGCACCCGCCGCGCAAGGACGGTCCCGTCACGGGCGTCTTCGCGGGCAGCGCGGCCGGGACGTACTCGGCGGCGGTGTTCGCGGCGAAGACGCAGGCGGAAGGGCTTGCCGCGGCGATCGACGACCTCGGTCTCACGCTCGGCGGCCAGGCCGACTTCCTGACCTCGCGAGTGGCCTACAAGCTGGGCATGCGCGGTCCGGCGGTGAGCGTGCAGACGGCGTGCTCGTCGTCGTTGTACGCGGTGCACTACGCCGTGCTGAGCCTGCTCTCCGGTGAGTGCGACATCGCGCTGGCCGGTGGCTCGACCGCACTGGAACCGCTGGCGGGCTACCACTACCAGCCCGGTGGGCTGCTGTCGGAGGACGGGTTCTGCCGGTCGTTCGACGCGAAGTCGACGGGCACGTCGTTCAGCTCCGGAGTCGGGGTGGTGGCGTTGCGGCGCCTCGCGGACGCACTGGCCGACGGCGACCCGGTCCTCGCGGTCGTCAAGGGCAGTGCGGTCGGCAACGACGGCGCCGACCGGCCCGGGTACACGGCACCGAGTCCCGCCGGCGTGGCGGAGGTCGTCGCGACGGCGCTGCGGATCGCCGGGGTGTCGGCCGACGACCTGCGCTACGTCGAGGCGCACGGTTCCGGTACGCCGCTGGGCGACCACGTCGAGCTGATCGGGCTGAGCAAGGGGCTGCGGCGCAGCACGCACCGCACCGGGTTCGTCGGGCTGGGGTCGGTGAAGACCAACCTCGGGCACTGCGGACCGGCCGCGGGCATCGCGGGGTTCATCAAGGCCGTGCACATCGCGCACACCGGAAACCTGCCGCCGCACCCGTTCTTCGACCGCGCCCGCGACGAGGGGGAGCTGGCCGAGAGCCCGTTCTACCTGACGCGCACGGCCGGCAGCGACACCGATCCCAACCGCCACGTGCTGGTCAACTCGATGGGCGTCGGCGGCACGAACGTCGCCGCCGTCCTCGCCGCCCCGCCCGCCGCGACGAAGCCGTCCGCCGAACCCGGCGAGGTCGTGCGGCTGGTGCTGTCGGCGCGGTCGCGCGGGGAGCTGGACGCGATGTCGAAGCGGCTCGCCGACGAGCTGGACCGCGGCGAGCACTCGGCCGGGGACATCGCCCACACGCTGCGGGTCGGCCGTCAGTCGTTCGCGGAACGACGGGTCGTCACCGCGGCACCGGAGAAGCTCGCGGCGGCCCTGCGACTGCCGCGGCCACCGGCGGTCCAGACGAAGCGCGGCACTGCCCGGCGCGTGGTCGTCGTCGGCGAGGCCTCACCCGAACTGCTCGCCGCACTGCCCGCTTCCACGCAGGTCGTGGCGGAAGCCCCGGCCTCGCCGCCGAAGGACGCGGTCGTCGTCGGCACCGGCCTGTGGGACGCGCTGACCACGGCCTGGCTCCACGGGGTCGACGTCCGCTGGGACGCCGTGTCGAAGGGCCGCCGGGTCGCGCTGCCGACATACCCGTTCCAGCGCAGGCGGTACTGGCTGCTCGACCGGCTGCCGCCGATCGCCGCGGTGCCGCAAGCCGTTGCGGCGCAACCCGTTGCGGAGAAGGCCGTTGTGGACAAGGCCGCTGCCGGCGACGACGTGGAGAGCGACGTCGCCGAGGTCTGGCGCGAGCTGTTCGGCGTCGAGACCATCGGGACCGACGACGAGTTCGGCTCGCTCGGCGGCACGTCGCTGCTGTCGGTGCAGATGGCGTTCGAGCTCCAGCAACGCCACGGCGTGCTGGTGAACGTCCACCGCGCGGGCGGCAGCCGGGCCACCGTGCGCCGGATCGCCGAGATCATCCGCGGCAAGCTCGCCGGCGCCGAACGCGGTGCGGCCGACATCGACCCGATCGCGGACGGCGACGGCGACCTGATGGACGCCGACATCCAGTTGCCGCTCGGCGACGTCGCGCCGCCGAACAACGGGACCGGCGTGCTGCTCACCGGCGCGACCGGCTTCCTCGGCGCGTTCGTGCTGCACGAGCTCCAGAAAGCCAGGCAGGGCACCATCCACTGCCTGGTCCGCGCGGACGACGAGGCGCAGGCGTGGGCGCGGCTGAGCGAGGCCGCCGGGAAGTACCTGCTGCCCGCACCGGACCCGTCGCGCGTGCGCGCCGTCCCCGGTGACCTCCGCCAGGTCGGCGAGGTGTGCCGGGCGCACCCCGAACTGGCCGCGGACGTCGGCCAGGTGCTGCACGTCGCCGCGAAGGTCGTGTTCACCGAGCCGTACCGGGTGCTGCGCGAGGACAACGTGCTGCCGATGGTCGAGCTGCTGCGGTGGATGCGGGAGAGCGGCGTCGGCGAGTTCAGCTTCGTCTCGACGGTGGCCGCGACCGCCCCGGCGCTCGGCGCGGACGGCAGGGTGCTGGAGAAGCGCGCCCAGTCGCTCGACCCGCAGCAGGGCGGGTACGGCGCCGGCAAGTGGGCGGGGGAACGGCTGCTCGAACGGGCCGAGGCCGACGGCATGCGCGTGCGGATCTTCCGGCCGGGGTTCATCCTCGCCGACAGCCGCACGGGTGCGTGCAACGACCGCGACCTGATCTGGCACATCCTCGCGAGCGGCCTGGCCGTGGGAGCGCATCCGGTCGACGACCGGGCGAACCCGATGGCACCGGTCGACGTGGTGTCGAGGGCGATCGCGGAGCTGTCCGCCGACCCGCGGGCCGTCGGCCGCGCGTACCACCTGATCGACGAGAAGTGCCACGGCCTGCGCCAGGTGTTCGAGCTGCTCGACCTCCAGACCAAGCCGCTGCCCTCGGACGAGTGGCTCGCGCTGGTCGGCGGGGAGGCACTGGCCACCGGCAACGAGGTGCTGTCCACGATGGCGCTCTACGAGGTCGAGGGCCACGAGCTCGGCGAGGACGGCATGGAGGCCACGGCGTGGCGCTCCTGGTTGCGGGACAACGACCTCAGCTCCGCGCCGACCACCTCGGTCCTGCGGGGCGGGCTCGCCTACCTGGCGGAGCGGAACGCGGCGATGCGCGCCGTGCTGCCGGAGACCACGGCAGCGGGACAGCAGGGACTCGGGGGTAACTCGTGATCGCGGTACTCGGCGCGGGCGTGATGGGCACGGGAATCGCCACGCTCGCCATCGGACACGGCATCGACGTCACCCTCGTCGACGTCGACGACGACAAGCTCGCCACGGCGCGTGCGGCGGTGAAGCAGCAGCTGCGCGGCGCCAAGATCATGGGCACGATGCCCAAGGCCGGGCCGGTGGGCGAGCTGGTGTGCACCACGGACCTCAGCGACGTCGCGGCCGCCGGGGCGGTGGTCGAGGCCGTCACCGAGCTCGCCGACCTCAAGGCGAAGGTGCTCGCCGAGGTGTCGGCGATCGTCGCGCCGGGCACTTTGCTGCTCACCAACACCTCGGCCATCCCGGTCGACGAGCTGGCGTCGGTGGTGCAGCGGCCGGAGGACGTGGCGGGCGCGCACTTCATGAACCCGCCGTACGTCATCCGCATGGTCGAGGTCATCCGCGGCCCGCGCACCAGCGAGGCCGCGATGGACGCCGTCCGAACGCTCCTCGGACAGCTCGACCGCGACCTGGTCGTCGTCGGCGACGGGCCGGGGTTCGTCATCAACCGCGTGCTGCAACGCGTGATCAACGAGTCCGCCCGCATCGTCGAGGAGGGGCTGGCCACCCCCGACCAGGTGGACCGGCTGTTCGAGGGCTGCCTCGGCCACCGCACCGGGCCGCTCGCCACCGCGGACCTGATCGGGCTGGACAACGTGGCGGACAGCCTGCGGGTGCTGCACGAACGCACGGGCGACGCGGGTTACGCGCCGTGCGACCTGCTGCTCGCGAAGGTGCGCGACGGCGACTTCGGACGCAAGACGGGCAAGGGTTTCCACGAGCACGGAGGAGTCTGGGCGTGAACGTCACTGTGGGGCTGCACGACTTCCTCGTCTCCCGCACCAAGAGGGCGTGGGAACCGGACGAGGACCTGTTCGCCGCGGGCGTCGTGTCGTCGCTGTTCGCGCTGGAACTGGTGGTGTACCTGGAGAAGGCGCACGGCGTCGAGGTCGAGGGCGAGTACCTGAGCATCGACAACTTCCGCACCATCAACCGCATCGAGAAGATGGTGCACGAGCTGCGGGCGGCCACACCGTGAGCGACGTCCTCGGCTCGGCGCTGGAGCTGCTGACCGAGCGCATCGCCGGCCGGGCGGCCGAGTGGGACCGCACGGGCGTGCTGCCCGCCGAGGTCCTGCGCGAGCTGAGCGCCAAGGGAGTGCTCTGCGCCCAGGTGTCCACCGCGGACGGCGGTCTCGGGCTGTCCAGCGTCGAGAACGGCGAGCTGACCGCGCACCTCGGCACGTTGTGCGGCTCGACCAGGAGTGTGGCGACCTCGCACGGCATGGCCGCGTGGGTCGTCACGCGGCTGGGGTCGCGCAGGCAGCGGGCGGAGTTCCTGCCGCGGCTGACGAGCGGTGAGCTGGCCGCGGTCGCGTTCAGCGAGTCCGGTGCGGGCAGCGACCTGCAGTCGATGACGACCGAGATCCGGCGTGAGGGCGGCGAGGTCGTCGTCTCGGGCGGGAAGGTCTGGATCACGGTCGGCGCGTACGCGGACCTGGTCGTGGTGTTCGGGAGGTTCGGCGAGGGCGCCGCCGCCGTCGTGGTGCCCGCGAACACGCCCGGGGTGCACGTCGAACGGATTCCCGAACCGCTCGGGTGCCGCGCGGCGGGGCACGCGGTGGTGCGGCTCGACGACGTCCGGCTGCCCGCGGACCACCTGCTCAGCGGTGCCGGCATGTCGCTCGGCCTGCTGGTGACCTCCGCGCTGACCTACGGCCGGCTCTCGATCGCCTGGGGCTGCGTGGGAATGCTGCGCACCTGCCTGCGGGCGGCGACGGACCACGCGCGGTCGCGGACGCAGTTCGGCGTGCTGCTGGCCGAGCACCAGATGGTCGCGGGGCACCTCGCCGACCTGCTCGTCGCGGAGCAGGTCGCGACCAGGATGTGCGAGCACGCCAGCCGGTGCTGGGACGACGGCACGCCGGAGCTCGTCACGGCGTCCGTGCTCGCCAAGCACGTGGCGGCGACGAACGCGGCGCGCGGCGCGGCCACCGCGGTCCAGGTGCTGGGGTCGGCCGGGGCGCGGGATACCCACCCGGTGGCGCGGGCGTACCGGGACGCGAAGCTCATGGAGATCATCGAGGGCAGCAACGAGATCTCGCGGCTGCTGCTGGCGGGTGCGGCATGAGCATCGGCATCGGATCCGTGCACTGCGTGCTGCCGGACCGGCTCGTCGCGGTGGGCGAGCTGCCGGAGTTCGAGGCGCTAGGGCACGACGAGGCGGAGTTCGCCAGGGCGTGCGGCATCGAGACGATCTCGGAGTTCGAGGACGTGACGGCCGGCGACCTCGCCGTGCGGGTCACCCGGGAGCTCCTGGAACGCGACCCCGTCGAGCCCGACCTGCTGGTGCTGGTCGGGCCGCGGGCCCCGGACGTGCTGCTCGGCTCGGACGTCTGCCGCGTGCAGGCCGAGGCCGAGCTGCCCGGCGCGTTCGCGTTCACCGTCGACGGCCTGGGCTGCACGGGGTCGAGCGCCGCCTGGGCGCTCGGCCGCGACCTGCTGCTCGCCGACCCGGCGAAGCAGGCGGTGCTCATCACCCACGCCAGCAGGCCGACCGGCGCGGATCGGGTGCGGTTCCCGGTCACCGTCATCGGCGACGGCGCGTGCGCGATGACGTTGGTCAGGGGCGGCCGTCCGGTCCTGCGGGCGCACCGGATGGAGACCGACGGCGCGTTCCACGACCTGTTCGGCGTCGACTACAAGCAGACGCCCTGGTACGAGTGGCGCGAGGAGTGCACCTCGCCCGACCGCTACCGCTTCGAGCTGGCCATGCACAGCAAGGTGCGGCTCGGCAAGCTCGTGAAGGCCGTGCTCGCGGACGCCGGGATCGACCGGTCGGACGTGGCCGCGACGCTGATGCAGAACGTCACCGCGGGCGCGTACGGCTTCTACGAGTCCCTTCTGGACGTTCGCATCCACCCCGTCTGCCGCGAGAACCTGGCCCGCTACGGCCATCTCGGCGCGATGGACGTGGTGCTGAACCTCGACCGGCTGCTGGCGAGCGGACAGCTCGCCGAGGGAGATCTGGTGCTGGTGCTGAACAACAGCCCGGTCGCCGCCTGGGCGGTGACGTTGTGGGAACTGTGAAATGCCTCGTCTGGGACCTCGACCGGACCCTGTGGGCGGGAACCCTGCTGGAGGGTTTCGAACCGGCGCTGGCCGACGAGATCCGCGACACGATCGTCGAGCTGGACAAGCGGGGGATCCTGCAGTCCGTCGCGAGCCGCAACGACCACGACCACGCCTGGGAGTGGCTGGAGAAGCTCGGCGTCGCCGAGTACTTCGTGCTGCCGCGGATCGGGTGGGGCGCGAAGTCGGACTCGGTGCGTGAGATCGCGGACAAGCTGAACTTCGCGCTCTCCGCCATCGCGTTCATCGACGACCAGCCGGCCGAACGCGCCGAGGTGACCTACCACCTGCCCGAGGTGCGGGTCTACGAGGCCGAACGGGTCTCGGAGCTGCTGGAGCTGGAGGAGTTCACGCCGGCGACCATCACCGTCGACTCGGCGCGGCGCCGCGAGATGTACCAGGCGGGCTTCCGCCGGGACACTGCACGCGCCGAGCACGCCGGTCCCGACGAGGAGTTCCTGCGGTCGCTCGACCTGGTCATGACCATCAGCCGCGCCACCGAGCACGAGCTGGCCAGGGCCGAGGAGCTGACCCTGCGCACCAGCCAGATGAACGCCACCGGCGTGCACTACTCGGACGCGGACCTGCGCGCGCTGCTGGCCGACCCCGGGCACGAGGTGCTGGTCGTGACGATGGCGGACCGGTTCGGCCCGCACGGCGCGGTCGGGTTGCTGCTGCTGGAGAAGCACGCCACGGCCTGGCACCTGAAACTGCTCGCGACGTCCTGCCGGGTGGTCGCGTTCGGCGCGGGGGCGGTGCTGCTGCGGTGGCTCGCCACCGAGGCGGCGCGGGCGGGCGCGCACCTCGTCGCGGACTTCCGCAAGACCGAGCGCAACCGCATGATGGAGGTCGCCTACCGGTTCGCCGGGTTCCGCACCGAGGACTGCGCGTGCCTCGCCTCCGTGGACACGCGGGACGTCCAGCACCTCCACCTCGTGCCGCAGCGGCACGAGCCACCGACCACCATGACCCTGGACGCGGTGAGGCTCGCATGAACACGTTGTACGACTGGTTCGCGCGGTCGGCCGAGCGCCACCCGGACCTCGTCGCGATCGAGGTCGGGGGACAGGCCCTGACCTACCGGGAGCTGCGCGAGCGGTCGGACGCGGTGGCCGCCGGCGTCCTCGCGGCGCACGGCTCGATCCCGCGCAGGATCGCACTGCCCGCCGACCGGTCCCTGCCCACCTACCTCGGGTACCTGGCCGCACAACGGCTCGGTGCCACCGTCACCCCGATCAACCCGGCCCACCCGCAGTCGCGCAACCAGGCGATCCTGGACCTGGCGAAGCCCGACCTGGTGCTGTCCGAAGTGGACGAGCGGGACGGGGAGCTGCCCGGCCCGCTCGAGCAGGACGTCGCGTACGTGCTGTTCACCTCCGGCTCCACCGGCAGGCCCAAGGGCGTGCCGATCACGCACGCCAACCTGGCGCCGTACCTCGCGCACAACATCGCGAAGTTCGAGGTCGGGCCGGGCTGCCGGATGTCGCACACGTTCGACCTCACCTTCGACCCGTCGGTGTTCGACCTGTTCGTCACGTGGGGCGGCGGCGCGACTCTCGTCGTGCCGGACCGGGCCGAGCTGCTGGAACCGGTGAAGTACGTCGCCGAGCGGAAGATCACGCACTGGTTCTCGGTGCCGTCGGTCGTCTCGGTCAGCGCGAACCTCGGCAACCTGCCCGCGGGCGTCGAGAACTCGTTGCGGCACAGCATCTTCATTGGCGAGCAGCTCACCTACGGCCAGGCGCGGGCGTGGCAGGAGGTCGCACCGCGGGCGGCCATCACCAACGTCTACGGCCCGACCGAGCTGACGGTGGCGTGCACCGAGTACACGCTGCCGCTCGACCCGGCGGACTGGCCGGAGACGTCGAACGACACCGTGCCCATCGGCCCGGTCTACGGCTTCCTCGACTCGGTCGTGCTGGCCGACGGCGAACTGTGCGTGCGCGGCTCGCAGCGGTTCGCGGGCTACCTCGACCCGGCCGACAACGCCGGGCGGTTCCTCCCGGCGCACCTGCCGCTGTCGGGCGAGCACTACTACCGGACCGGTGACCGGGTGCGCGAGGAGAACGGCCACCAGGTGCACCTCGGCCGCCTCGACAACCAGGTCAAGATCCGCGGCTACCGGATCGAGCTCGGCGAGGTCGAAGCCGCCCTGCGCGGGCACGAGGGCGTGCGCGACGTCGTGGTGATCGCGGCCGACACCGGTGCCGAGACCGAGCTGGTCGCGTACTTCACCGGCGAGGCGCACACCACCGTGGAGCTGGTGCGGTGGCTGCGCAAGCGGTTGCCGATCCACATGGTGCCCCGGCGCTTCCACCACCTGCCGGAGATCCCGTTGAACGCCAACGGCAAGGCCGACCGCAAGGTGCTGCGCGAGCGGGTGACGTCGTGACCGCGCTGCACGAGAGGCTGATCCGCCAGGTCTACCCGCCGGCGGGCCCGGTCAGGGTGCTGGTCGCGGCCAACACGGGCCACGGCCTGTCCAACGGCATGCTGCTCACCGTCGTCGTGCTGTACTTCACGAACTCGGTGCAGATCCCGGCCACCCACGTCGGCATCGGCCTGACCGTCGCCGCCGCGCTGAAGATGGCCGTGAGCGTCCCGCTGGGACACCTGACGGACGTCATCGGCGCCCGTACCGCGGCGGTCGCGTTCCACATCGTGCGCGGCGGGTTCATCGCCGGGTACGTGCTCGCGGAGAACGCCGTGGCGTTCGCGGTCGTGGCGACACTGGTCTACGTCGCGGAGTCCGGGGCGCACTCGTCGGAGGCGACGGTGGTGGCCGCCGCGATGCCACCGGAGGAACGCGTCAAGGCCCGCGCCTACACCCGGTCCGCCAACAACATCGGCTTCTCGGTCGGCGCGCTGGCGGGCGGTGTCGCGCTGACGGCGAACTCCCGTCCGGTGTACGTGGTCCTGCTGGTGATCTGCGCGGTCCTGTACGCCGCCAGCGGTCTGGTGTACCTCAAGCTCCCGAACGCGCAGAGGGTCGCGCGACCCGCGGGCGCCAGCCGGTGGGAGGTGCTGAAGGACCGGCCGTTCGCGGTGTTCGGGCTGCTGAACGTCCTGCTGGTGATGAACGTCGGCATCCTGCTCGTCGCACTGCCCATCTGGATCTCGCAGAAGACCAGCGCCCCACCCGTGCTCTACTCCGTGATCCTCGTGCTCAACACGATCATGGTCGTGCTGTTCCAGGTGCGGGCCAGCGAGGGCGCCGAGACGATCGAGGGCGGCGCGAAGGCGTTGCGCCGCTGCGGTTTGCTGCTGGCGGTGTGCTGCGCGCTGTTCGCGTTCGCGCAGGGCCAGTCGGCGTGGGTCGCGATCGCGTTCCTGCTCGCCGGCGCCGTCGTGCACGCGATCAGCGAGCTGCTCTACAGCGCGGGGTCGTGGGCCTTGGCGTTCGAGCTGGCACCCGAACACGCGCACGGCCAGTACCAGGGCTTCTTCGGCATGACCTCGAACCTCGGGTCGATGGTCACACCGCTCGTCGTGACCACGCTGATCATCGACCAGGGCTGGCCGGGCTGGCTCGTGCTCGGCGCGTTGCTGCTGGCCGCGGGCTTCGCGGCGCCGTCGGTCGCCCGGTGGGCGGCCGCCACCCGACTCCAGGACAAGGCGGTGTGACCGCGGTGGACTTCAGCCTGTTCTACTTCGCCAACGACAACTGCTCGCTCGACGCGAACCGGTACGACCTCCTGCTGTCGGGCGCGAAGTTCGCCGACACCCACGACTTCACGGCGGTGTGGACGCCCGAGCGGCACTTCCACCCGTTCGGCGGGATCTACCCGAACCCGGCCGTGACCGGCGCCGCGATCGCCGCCGTGACCGACCGGATCGGCATCCGCGCGGGCAGCGTGGTCTCCCCGCTGCACCACCCGCTGCGGGTAGCCGAGGAGTGGTCGGTCGTCGACAACCTCTCCGGCGGCCGGGCCGGGATCTCGCTCGCGTCGGGCTGGCACGCCACGGATTTCGTGCTGCGCCCGGAGAACTACGAGAACCGCCGCCAGGTCGTGCTCGACAACGTCGAGCAGATCCGCGCCCTGTGGCGTGGCGAGCCCCAGTCCTTCGTGGACGGTGCGGGCAACACCGCCGAGGTGCGGATCTTCCCGCCACCGGTGCAGCGCGAGCTGCCGATCTGGGTCACCAGCGCGGGCGGCGTGGAGACGTTCCGCAACGCGGGCCGGATCAGGGCGGGCCTGCTCACCCACCTGCTCGGCCAGGACCTGGACGACCTGGCGGACAAGATCGCGCAGTACCGCGCGGAGGCGGGCGACGCCGCGCACGTCGTGCTGATGGTGCACGCGTTCCTGGGCGACGACGAGGACGAGGTGCGCGAGGTCGTCCGCGAACCGATGTCCGCCTACCTGCGCAGCTCCATCAACCTGCTGCTGGGCTCGCAGCTGCCCGGTGCGAAGCGGATCGACCCGGCGAAGCTGCGCGAGTCCGAAGTGGACTTCCTGGTGCAGCGCTCGTTCGACCGCTACTACGACGACGGCGGCCTGCTCGGCACCGTGCCCAAGGCGCTGGAGGTCGTCGAACGGGCCCGCGCCATCGGCGTCGACGAGATCGCGTGCCTGATCGACTTCGGCATCGACACCAAGCAGGTGCTGGCCGGCCTGGACCACCTGAACGAGCTCCGACTTCTTGCGAGGAAGCCTTGACCGACGTCCACGCGCTGTCCGACCGGTACATCGAGGAGTTCGCCGCCCTCGACCCGATCAACGGCAGCTACCTCGGCATCCCCGGCCACGACGAGGACCTGACGGACTTCTCCCCGGACGGCTACCGGGCCCGCGGCGAGCTGCGCGCCAGGACGTTGCGCGAGATGGCCACCGCCACCGCTGCCGACGAGGGCGAGGAGCTGGCGCGGGAGGTGTTCCGGGAACGCGTCGGCACCGAGCTGGACATGTTCGAGGCCGGGCTGGACGAGGCCTGCGTCAACACGATCAACAGCCCGATCCAGGACATCCGGATCGCGTTCGACCTGATGAACCCCGAGACGCCGGACGACTGGGAAAAGGTCGCCCGCAGGCTCGCGAAGGTGCCGCAGACGCTGGAGGGTCTCGCCGCCTCCCTCGCCAGCGCCCTGCGGCGCAGCACCTCCACCTCGGGCCGCCAGCTGACCAAGATCGCGGGCCAGTGCGACACCTGGGCGGGCAACGCGGACCCCGAGGCGTTCTTCACGAAGTTCGTCCGCGGTGCCGAGGGCGTCTCGCCGAGCCTCCGCGCCGACCTGGGGACACGCGCGGAGGCGGCCAACGCGGCGTTCGCCGGCTTCGCGGCCCGCCTGCGCGAGGAGATCGCCCCGCAGGCACCGGACCGCGACGGCGTCGGCCCGGACGTCTACGCCCTGTGGTCACGCCAGTTCCTCGGCGCGCGCATCGACCTGCACGAGGCGTACGACTGGGCGTGGGGCGAGTTCGCGCGGGTGGAGGAGGAGATGCTCGCGCTCGCCGACCGGATCGAGCCCGGCGCGTCACTGGCCGGGGCCGCCGTCGTCCTCGACGCCGACCCCCGCTACCTGGTCGAGGGCCGCGACCAGTACGGCGCGTGGATGCAGAAGCTGAGCGACCAGGCGCTGAGCGACCTGCGCGGCGTCCACTTCGACATCCCCGACGAGCTCATGAGGTTCGAGGTGCGCCAGGCGCCGCCCGGCGGGTCCGCCGGCCAGTACTACGCCGCGCCCACCGAGGACTTCTCCCGCGCCGGCAGCACCTGGTGGAGCGCGCCGGCCGACCAGACCCGGTTCCACACCTGGCGGCAGATCTCCACGCTGTACCACGAGGGCGTGCCCGGTCACCACCTCCAGCTCGGCACCGCCGTGCACCAGGCGGGCAGGCTGAACAAGTACCAGCGCCTGCTGGCGTTCTCCTACGGCCACGGCGAGGGCTGGGCGCTGTACGCGGAGAAGCTCATGCGCGAACTGGGATACGTGTCGTCGGACGGCGACGTCTTCGGCTCGCTGACCGACGAGCTGTACCGCGCGACGCGGGTGATCCTCGACATCGGTCTGCACCTGGGCCTGACCATCCCGCGCGGCACCGGTTTCCACGAGGGGTCGGCGTGGACGCCCGCCCTGGCGCTGGAGTTCTTCCTGACTCGCACCACGGTCCGCGAGTCGCTGTCGCGCGACCAGGTGGACCGCTACCTCGGGTGGCCGGCGCAGGCGACGTCGTACAAGCTCGGTGAACGCATGTGGCTCGACGCGATCGCGGACGCCCGCGCGCGGCACGGGTCGGCGTTCGACCTCAAGGCGTTCCACATGCGGGCGCTGGAGATGGGCTCGATGGGGCTGGACACGCTGCGGGTGCAGCTGGCGAAGCTCTGAGGTGCCGGGGGCGCACCGGGAACCGG
>NZ_JBHXCW010000150.1:0-19430 GCF_042725365.1 Lentzea sp. NPDC060358
GGACGGACGGACTGTCGTGGTAGAACATTCCGGAGGTGGGCCTTCGAGATCGGCGTGACCGGTTCCGCGGTCGTGGCGATGATCACCATCGGAGAATGACCCGCTTCAGCACGTTCACTCCGAGCGGTCGGAACACCGGCACTTGTGAAAGCAGCCGGTGACGGAAGGCGACTACCGGTCGCACTCCGTCCTGCTCGGGGCGTCTCCGCACGTCCGTGTCGGGGTCTCGGTTCAATAGTTGCTACGTTTCTGGTGTTCACTTCGATAAACACCGCTCACGCACCGCTACCTGGGAAAGCGCCTTCCTGTCTCGGAGGGTCAGGACTCAACTCGGGAACAGGGGTGTTGCACAGAGCATCTGACTGAGTACTCTGCACACACCCCCTCAAGATCATCGCTGTTGATCATGCAGTTCAAGCGGTGCTATCTTTCCGTCGCCAATTCGGGTGGTCGTGGAGCGTTGTGAAGCTGAAGAACGTGCCGGACACGAATTACAAGACAATTCGTTCTCGGCTCACTGGTGTCGTGGTGGTTCCCAGCATCGTCCTCTTGGTGATGTGGGCGCTGTTCTCGTCCTACACGGTGTTCGAGGGGCTGTACCTCCAGCTGGTCGCCGCCGGCGCGCGTGACGCCTCGATTCCCGCCGTCCAGTCGCTCGCGTCGCTGCAGAAGGAACGCGAGCTGACGATGACGAGCCTGAGCAAGCCGGGCTCCGGGACCACCGCGCTGGTGAAGCAGCAGCAGGAGACCGACGCCGACGTCGCCTCGATGAAGACGGCGTTCGCCGAGCTCGCGTCCCAGGCGCCGCAGGAGGTCGTCGACGGGATCAACAAGCTCAACGCGGTGCTCGACCAGCTGCCCGAGCAGCGCGAGCGCGTGGAGTCGGGCACGGCGCTCAAGCCCGAGATCTACCGGTACTACAACAGCGTCCTCGACGCCGGCGCCTCGCTGTTCAGCACCCAGGCCCGCATCGTGCCGGACGCCGAGACGGTGCAGGGCGCCCTCACCGGCTTCCAGTACTTCCTCGCCAACGACGCGATGTCGCGGTCCAGCTCGATCGCCGCCGCCGCGGTGGCCGCGGGCAGGTTCACGCCCGAGGAGCACCGCGAGTTCGTCACCCTCGTCGGCGGGTACCGCTCGTACCTGTCCTCGAGCGAGCCGGTCTCGCTGCCGAACGTGCGCGACCACTACAAGGAGCTCGTCAGCAGCCCGCAGTGGCAGCAGCTCGTGAACCTCGAGAACCGCCTGCTGCAGAACGCCGAACGGCCCATCGGCAACTCCGTCACCCTGGCGGACTGGGAGTCGGCCAGCCGCGCCGTCTCCACCGAGCTGACCACGCTGGTGCAGGAGCAGACGACCGGCGCCGTCAACATCGCCATGGCCAACGGTGAAGCCAAGTTCACCCAGGTGCTGATCGGTTCGCTGATCGCCCTCGTCGCGGTGATCGTCGGGATCTTCCTCGCCGTGCGCATCTCCAGCCGCCTGGTCAACAAGGCGTTGATCGTCCGGCTCACGAACCTGAAGAGCGAGTCCCTCAAGCTCGCCCACGAGCGGCTGCCGAACATCGTCGAGCGGCTGCGCGACGGCAAGCACGTCGACGTGGCGGCCGAGGTCCCCGCGCTCGACTACGGCAACGACGAGATCGGCCAGGTGGCCGACGCGTTCAACGCCGCGCAGTACACCGCCGTCGCCGCGGCGGTGAAGGAGAGCCAGACCCGTGAAGGCGTGAACCGGGTCTTCCTCGACATCGCGCGCCGCAACCAGGGTCTCGTGCACCGCCAGCTCAAGATCCTCGACAAGCTGGAGCGCGAGGAGGAGAACCCCGACCACCTCGACGCGTTCTTCCAGCTCGACCACCTCGCCACCCGCGCCCGCCGCAACGCCGAGAACCTGATCATCCTCACCGGTGAGCAGCCCGGCCGGCAGTGGCGCAAGCCCGTCCGCATGCTCGACGTCGTGCGCGCCGCGGTCGCCGAGACCGAGCAGTACGCCCGCGTCAAGGTGAACCCGGTGCCGGAGGTGGCGCTCGTCGGCGCCGCCGTCGCCGACGCGATCCACCTGATCGCCGAGCTCGTCGACAACGCGACGTCGTTCTCCTCGCCCCGCTCGCAGGTCGAGGTGCACAGCAGCGAGGTGCCGCAGGGCCTCGTCATCGAGATCGAGGACCACGGTCTCGGCATCAAGGCGGAGGACCGCGAGCAGCACAACGAGATGCTGGCCGCGCCGCCCGACTTCGAGGCGATGCGGCTGCGCGGCGAGTCCCGCCTCGGCCTCTTCGTCGTCGCCCGGCTGGCCGCCCGCCGCGGCGTCCACGTCGAGCTGCGCGACTGCCCGTCCGGCGGCACCATCGCGCTCGTGCTCATCCCGTCCGAGCTGATCGTCGGCGAGGCGGGCGCCGCGGACCCCGTCGAGGCCACGCAGATGCCGAAGCCGACGTTCCGCCAGCAGACGCTGCAGCAGGCCTCGCACCCGACGCTGCAGGGCGACCTCGTGCAGGAGGACGCGTCCTCCCGGCCGACCGAGACCTTCGCCCTGGACGAGTTCTGGGCCGAGGCGGGTGCGGGAAAAGGCCGCAGCCCGGTCCAGCCGCGGGAACCGGAGATCAGCGGCCGTCTCGACCTGTCGCAGGACGACGGCCACCCAGCAGGGGCGTGGCCGGAAGGCGACCAGGCGGAAGGCGTTGAGACGCGTCAGGACACCAGGCCGGAGCTGCCGCGCCGGAGGCGGCAGCAGCACCTCGTACCCCAGCTGGCCACCGACGAACTCCGGCCCATGCCCGACCTCGACGAGATGAACAACGAGGACCGGGCGGAACGAACTCGCGACAGCATGTCGGCCTTCCAGCGGGGCACGCGCAACGCCCGCCAGACGGACGACGTCGTGGAACCGTGAATCTGAACGTGGGACGACTGAACACCGAAAGGGCTACTCCAGTGGACGACAAGACCGGCGGGCACCCGGAGCTCAACTGGCTGCTGGACGACCTCGTCTCCAGAGTGATCGGCGCACGCCACGCCGTGGTTCTGTCCGCGGACGGCCTGCTGCTCGCCCGATCTCCCGAGCTGTCGAAGGACGACTCCGACCACCTCTCGGCGATGGCGTCGGCGTTCCAGAGCCTCGCGAGGGGCACCGGACGGCACTTCGGCGGCGGGCAGGTCCGGCAGACCATCGTGGAGATGGAACGCGCTCACCTGTTCGTCACCGCCGCGGGCCAGGGCGCCTGCCTCGCGGTGGTCGGCGACGAGGACGCGGACATGGGCATGATCGCCTACGAGATGAACATGCTCGTGAAGCGCGTGGGCAGCTACCTGTCCTCGGCACCGCGCACGCTGGCCTCGCCGAGGCTCCCCAATGCGCTCGGCCTGTCATGAGCCAGCACTCGGCGGACTGGTGGTACGACGAGGCGGCGGGCCCCCTGGTCCGCCCCTACGCGATGACGAGCGGGCGCACCAGACCCAAGCCGGCCGGCGACGAACTGACTCTCACGACCCAGGTCCGGGCGCTGCGCACCACCTCGGACCAGGGGTCGCTCCTCGTGGAGCACCTCGAGATCATCAAGCTGTGCCGGAAACCGCTGTCCGTCGCGGAGGTCGCGGCCTACCTGAACGCGCCGCTGGTCGTCGTGAAGGTGCTGCTGAGCGACCTCATCCAGCGCGGTGACGTCATCACGCGCGACCCGTCGCGGACCGCGGTCCCGATGGACCTGAACCTACTCCAGAAGGTGCTCGATGGTGTCCGTGCAATCTGAGGGCCGGCGCGAGGAACTGCTCGTCCCCTCCTCGGTCAAGATCGTCGTCGCCGGCGGGTTCGGCGTCGGCAAGACCACGATGGTCGGCGCGGTCAGCGAGATCACCCCGCTGCGGACCGAGGAGCTGCTCACCGAGGCGGGCGAGGAGATCGACGACCTCGCGGGCGTCGAGGGCAAGAACACGACGACGGTCGCACTGGACTTCGGGCGCATCACGATCAACCCGGAGCTCGTGCTGTACCTGTTCGGCACGCCGGGCCAGGACCGCTTCTGGTTCATGTGGGACGAGCTGTCCGTCGGCTCGATCGGCGCGGTCGTGCTCGTGGACACCCGCAGGCTCGACGCGGGCTTCGGCGCGATCGACTTCTTCGAGCGCCGCGGCATCCCGTTCGTCGTCGCCGTGAACTGCTTCGAGGGCAGCCACACCTACACGGCGGACGAGATGCGCCAGGCGCTCGACGTCGCGGACACGGTGCCGCTGGTGCTGTGCGACGCCCGCGACCGCGAGTCGTGCAAGTCGGTGCTGGCCCGCGTGATCGAGCACGCGATGAACCGCCTCGACGCGATGGCCGGCTAGGTGCTGTGAGGCGAGGCCGGGACACCCGGCCTCGCGCTTCGGGTCAGTTCTCCCGGACCTGTTCCAGGCGGCACCGGAACGGCCGCAGCATCACCGGCGCCTCGACCAGCCGGTAGCCGGGCACCTGCGACGGGTCCTTCGCGATCCCCGCGAGGGTCTCGGCCACGTACTCCAGGTGGCTGCGCGTGTAGACGCGGCGTGGAATCGCGAGGCGCACCAGCTCGAACGGCGCGGGCTTCACCAGCTCGCCGGCCTCGTCGATCTCCCCGAGGTAGAGCGACCCCAGCTCGGCACACCGGATCCCGCCCGCCAGGTACAGCTCCGACGCGAGCGCGTGACCCGTGAAGCGGCGTGACGGGATGTGCGGCAACAACCTGGCGGCGTTGAGGTACACGGCGTGCAGACCCGCGGGCCGCACACTGTCCACACCGGCCTGTCGCGCGCATTCGGCTAGGTAGGCGGTCGACTCGGCCCGCTCCCGCAGGTACATCGGGTCGGTCACCTCGACCAGGCCCTGCGCGCACATGTCGAGGTCGCGGCCGGAAAGCCCGCCGTAGGTGCGGAAGCCCTCGGTGGCGATCAGCAGCAGTTCGCACTGCTTGGCCAATTCCACGTCGTTGAGCGCCAGCAACCCTCCGATGTGGACGATGCCGTCCTTCTTCAGGCTCAGCACGCACCCGTCGGCCAGCCGGAACGCCGCCTTGGCCACGTCACGTGGACTGCGGTGGCGGTAGCCCTCCTCCCGCTGCGTCACGAGCCACGCGTTCTCCGCGAACCGCGCCGCGTCGAGGATGAACGGCACCCCGTGCCTGCGGCACAACGCACTCACGGCCTCGAGGTTCGCCATCGACACCGGCTGCCCGCCGCCACCGTTGTTGGTGATGGTCATGAGCACCAGGCCGACGTCCTCGGGCCCCTCGAGCACCTCCCGCAGGGCGACGAGGTCGATGTCGCCCTTGAACGGCGCGTCGCTGTCGAGGTCGGCCGCCGCGGGGCACGGCAGGTCCCGCGCGATGCCGCCGACGATCTCCACGTTGGCGCGGGTGGTGTCGAAGTGGGTGTTGCTGACCGAGATCTGCCCGGGTTTGAGCAAGGCGCTGAACAGGATTCGCTCGGCGGCGCGGCCCTGGTGCACCGGGAAGATGTGCTCGTAGCCGGTCAGGTCCGCGCACACCTCGCGGAAGCGGAACCACGACCGGGCACCGGCGTAGGTCTCGTCGCCGCGCATGCCGGCCGCCTGCTGCTCGGCGGACAGCGCGCCTGTGCCGGAATCGCTCAGCAGGTCGATCGTCACGTCGTCGGCGGTGAGGTTGAACTGGTTGTAGCCACCGGCGGCGTACACGCGTTCCCGGTAGTCGCGGGTGGTGATGGGGATGGGCTCGACGACCTTGATGCGGTACGGCTCCACGACAACGTTGCCTTTCTCAAGCTGTTAGAGCGGTGGTGCGCGGAGGGGTCACGTCGTACGCCTCCGAGGACAGGTAGACCGTGACGCCCGGCCGGGGCTTTCCCAGGCGCAGCGAGACGTGCGCGATCAGGCCGACGCCCTCGCCCAGCGGCCGCCGGACGATGCTCGCCAGCGCCAGCACGAACGGCTTCGTGTCGAGGCCGCACCGGTCCATCACCGCCAGGACGCGTTCGCACGCCTCCAGGTCGTCCTGCACGTAGTCCCGCACGGGGATGTAGAGCGAGTAGCCGCTGGGGGTGTCGACGTCACCGGACAGGAAGGTGTAGCTCGACATCAGCGGCCGGCGGGTGAACGGGCCGGTGCCGCCGCAGGCCAGTTCGACGACGTCCGCGAGCAGGCCCAGGTCGACGTCGGGGGCCGCGGAGGCCGCCCTGACCACGTCCGCGACGACGGAGTCCTCGTGCGACACGTAGGTCTTCACGCGGGCCCGGTCGGCGTCCATGAGGTCGAGGGCGAAGAAGGAGAACCGGTCCAGCCCCTCGCGCCGCAGCGCGTGCTCGGCGACGGACGGGTAGGCCGCGCTGAGACCGAGCCGGTCCAGGGCCTCGCGGACCAGCGGGGTCGCGCTCTCACGGCCGCGCACGTCGGGGTTGAGGTAGACCTTGATGGCGGGGGCGGCGCCGGGGCCGACGATGAGCGAGTACCAGAACGCGAACGCGCCCTGCGGGTCCGCCGGCAGGAACAGGTCGCGGACCAGGTCGAGCCGGCCGAGGTGCAGCCGGTGCTCCGCGCGGAACGCCTCGAGCGCGTCGAGCGCCGCCGCGAGGTTCGCCCTGCTGTCCGGGCTCTCCGCGAGCGACTCGACGATCATGCGGACCGCCGGTGGCTCGTTTCGGGCCAAAGCCACCGAGAATTCCACGGGCGTGTGGTCGTCGGCGACCTGCGAAGGCCAATGCGGAACCGCGGAGAGGGGTAACCGGGAGCCGGGACCCAATGCCTCGGCCAGCAGTTTCGTCGCGCTTTCTGTGGACCTCGTCAATCCGACGGCGCGCAGCAGGTTGTGGAGTTGTCCGAGGGCGAAATCACGCAATGACACAGCTGGCGCGCTCAAGACGGGGCACTCCTGATCGGCCGGGGAATCAGGTGGGTTCACAATCCTGACGGGGTGGAATGTGAACTGAATTCTCTCAAGCCACCACATGGGCAGGTCAAGGTCCAAGGGGGTTGCGAGTGACACTCTCCACTGTGATCAACGTTGCACTGCTTGGTCTATTGACAGCCCCCGTTCGCTCTGTCCAAGGGTGAAATTGTGCGATTGCGTGCACGTGTGCTATGCGTGATCGCTTTCGGTTTCGAAGAGTGAGGAACGGGCCTGGAATGGGCGTTCTGGAGTGCGGCCCGAATGGCGCCCGTTTGTCCCGGTACAAATGAAAACGGGGTACATCTGTTTTGACAGACGTACCCCGTTCTGTGTCAGGTTCCGGTACCGCTCAGTTCAGCGGCTCCGCGCACCTCTCCCGGCCGGGACAACTGCGGATCAGCCGCACCCGCGGCGCGCTGTCGATCCTGGACGGAGCGGTCGCCGCGCCGCCCGGCCACTGCAGCGAGATCGCGATCGACGACGTGTTGTTGCCGTAGTCCTTCTCCAGCAGCACGCGGTCGGCGTTCACCGTGTTGACGACGTCGTACACACCGGACGGGACCCGCGTGAGGTCGAGCCACTGGAAGTCGACCTCCTTGCGGTAGTCGTCGCCGGAGCCCACCGAGATGCCGAACATCGTGTCCACGGCGGACGGGTGGTGGTGGGCGCACATGTGGCCGTCGAGGCTGCGGGCGAGCTGCCCGGCCGGCGTCTCGTCGTCGCCGGGGCGGTGCGGCAGGTCGCCGGGCACCCGGTAGCGGTCGCCGAGGCAGAAGCCGTTCTTGCGGTCGGTCACCACCACCCCGCCGTCGGGCGTGCGCAGCTGGAAGTGCTCGAAGTGCAGCAGGTGCCAGTGCTCGTGCGTCGCGGCCGGCTCGTAGTAGGCGCTCGACCGGGTCGCGCGGTCCGCGCCGGCGAACGTGCGGGCGATCGAACCGTCCACACCGGACTGGACCGCCTGGCGCACCTTCATCGTCTCCGTGGCGGTGGAGGCGCGGTGGGCGTGCAGCAACAACGGGCCGTCGCCGACGTTGTCGACCGAGGTGGTGAACCTCAGCCGGACCGCGCCGGCCCGGACGCCGTCGTGGACGCACCTGCCGCGCGGTTCCGCCGGGTCGCGCACGAGGCAGACGTCCCAGTCGCGGCACGTGTCCGGGTTGCCCGCGAAGCCGCCGGGACAGCCGACGGGCGCCTGCCGGAGGTCGGGCAGCAGCGGTGCCGGGTCGGCGAGGACCTGCTGGGAGGAGACGGGTGAGGCCGCGGTGATCGCGAGTGCTGCGATCACCGCACCGATTCTGCCGACCATGCGGTGTTCTCCTGGGTGGGGGACCTGCGCGCCTCGCGCAGGAGGAGGTCCGTCACGGAGTTGGCGAGCCGCACGCTCGAGTTCCAGCTCGTGACGTCCGGGTAGACGTGGGCCGTGGTGGCGAGCAGCAGCGGCGTGCCGGGCACCTCGACGGACGGCCGCTGGGCGAGATACCCCAGCGGGTACACGGGTTCGACGAACGGCGCCTTGAAGACGCGGACCTCGTCGACGTCGCCGGCCGTCAGTCCTCTGCGGATCGACAGCAGCTGCTCGGTCCACCGCCGCGCGATGACGGCGTCGTCCTCGCGGTACAGCTCGGACTCGCGGCCGGTGTAGCGCATCGCGTAGACGAGGTGCCGGTCGCCGTAGCGCCGGGAACCGGTGAGCGGGGTCATCTCGATCAGGCCGTCGAAGTCGGTGCCCGAGCGCAGCACCGGCGCCCAGTAGTGCCCCGACAACGGCTTGCGGAGGAAGAACAGGACGTTCACCACGCCCTGGTACGGCAGCCGCACGTCGGGCAGCCCGGGTGCGAGCCCGGCCCCGGCGATCTCGCGCAACGCGGGCAGCGGCACCGTGGAGACCGCGTGGCGCGCCTCGATCGTCTCGCCGCCGTCCAGGGTCACGGTCACGCTGTCCGGCGTGGTCTCCAGCAGGCGCACGGGTGCCGCCGTGCGGATCTCGCCGCCGCCCGCCTCGATGGACGCGCCCAGGGCGTCGATCACGCTCTTGTAGCCGCCGGCGGGGTAGCCGCGGACGGACTCGTTGCTCTCGCGGCCGAGCCGCTGCCACACGTAGAGCGCGGGCACGTCGCCGAAGGAGGAGCCGAACTTGGCGCCGAACAGGGGTGCGAGCAGCAGTGACCAGATCCGGTCGCCGTACAGGCCGCGCAACCAGTCCTCGGTGCGGATCCGGTCGAGGTCCCTGCCCTCGCCGAGCCGGCGCAGCAGGAGGGAGACGACGCCGAACCGGATCCGGTCGGCCAGGCCCAGCGGGGTGAAGCGCAGGAGGTCGAGGGCGGAGTTGAACGAGCGGTGGACGCCGTCGACGACCATGCCCATGGTCGTGGGCCGCCAGCCGATGCCGTCCTTCAGGCCGACCTCGTCGAGCAGCGCCAGGAGGGCCGCGTCGGTCGGCATCACGCAGTGGTAGAAGCGTTCGACCCACTCCCCGCGCGAGGAGAAGAAGGTGCCGAGGCCGCCGAGCTGGTCGCTCGCCTCGAGCAGCGTCACGGGCAGTCCCTCGCGGACGAGCCGGTGCGCGGTGGCGAGGCCGCAGACGCCCCCGCCGATGACGACCACGCGGCCGGGCATCAGAGCTTCTTGAACGGGACGGGCGTGAGCCGGTCACGCGTGAGCAGCAGCAGGTACTGCCGCAGCGTCCGGCCGAGCTTGAGCTTGCTGGCACCGGGCTTGCGGTCGTACCGCAGCAGCAGCGGGATCTCGGTGACGACGGGCGAGCAGTGTCTGAGCTTCATGAGCAGCTCCACCATGCACGCGAACCCGCGCTCCTCGACCAGGCGCTCGCCCCAGTGCGCGGCGGCGCGGCGCAGCAGGCTCACGCGGTAGGCGCGGAAGCCGCTCGAGTAGTCCTGCACGCCGTCGACCTTGAGCGCCCTGCCCAGCACGACGGCGGCGCCGCGGGAGAGGAACCGGCGCAGGCGCGGCGCGGTCGAGTCGTCGCCGCCCTCGGTGAAGCGCGAGCAGATCACGATGTCGGACCCGGCCTCGACCTCCCGCAGCAGAGCCGGGATCACGCCGGGGTCGTGCGTGTCGTCGGCGTCCATGACGACCACGACGTGGTCGGGCGCGGCCTCCGCGAGCACCGCCCGCAGTCCTGATTGGACGGCCTGGCCGAGACCGAGGTTGACCGGGTGGCGCACCAGCCGGACGTCCAGGCCGCGCTCGCCCGCCGCGCAGTCGCCGGTGCCGTCGGACGACCCGTCGTCGACGACCCAGACGGTGATCCGGCCGGCGAGGTCGACGGCGGCGACGCGGCGCAGCAACCGGGGCAGCGCCGCCGCCTCGTTGTAGGCGGGCAGGACGAGGTGCACGTCGCCGCAGGTGCGAACCGGGTCCTGCACGAGTGTGGCGCCCTCGGCTGAATGCCGGGTGCCGTAGTCGTCGACTCTCACTCGACGCCCCCTCTTCGGTTGGTCGCGGATGGTGGCGTGAATTATTGACACCGCGTGCTAAAGCTTTTGAGCCGCCCTGGGCGTGTTCAAGGCACCCATCACGGCGAAACGTCACCTAACGCGGTCAGCGGGACACTGAAGAGGGAATATCGATACCCGAAGAGACGATTTTTCTGCCTGCATTCACCCTTTCGTGCAAGTGCACGCTCAAAACTCATTCGATCGGATGATCTTTCATGAGGCGATTTTCGGCGGTTGCCGTTCCGGCCGCACCCCACCCGACACCGGGGGCTGACCACGGACAGCCACCCCGGCGCGCCGTCCACCCGTCCGGGCGCCGCCGGGACCTGCTCAGCCGGGTGAACGCGGTGGCGGTGCTGCTGGTCCTCGCCGACTGCGCGACGCTCGTGGCGGTCTGCGTGGACGGCGGCGTGGGCTGGGTCTGGGGCGCGGCGGTCACGGGCGCGGTGCTCACGATCCGGGGCGCGTGGCGGCTCCACCGCCGGCGGCTGTGGCTGTCGCTGCTGCAGGACCTGCCGCGGTCCGCCGCGAGCACCGCGCTCGCGTTCGCCCTGCTCACCTGCATCGCCCTGCTCGCGGGCGCCCCGGCGCAGGGTCTCGCCGCCGCGCAGTGGGCGATGATCGCGTTCGCGCTGGTCATCGAACCGGTGCGGTGGTGCGTGTTCTGGTTCGGCCGGTGGTGCCGCAAGCGGTTCGACCGCTGCGACCGCACGATCATCGTCGGTGCCGGCCGGGTCGGCGTGAACCTCGCCAAGACCATGCTGGAGCACCCCCAGTTCGGCCTGCGGCCGGTCGCGTTCGTCGACTCCGGCCCCGATCCCGACCGCGAACCGCCGGTGCTCGAGGTCGTCGACGGCGACCTGGCCGAGGCGATCGTGCGGTTCCGGGCGGGCACCGTCGTGCTCGCGTTCTCGCACACCCGCGAATCGCAGCTGGTGGACGCCGCCATCACCGCGCACCGGATGGGCTGCGCGACGCTCGTCGTGCCGCGCATGTACGAGCTGCACCCCGACGGTCCCGGCATCGAACGGGTGCGCAGCTACCCGCTGATGCGCCTGGGCACCTCGCCGACCAGCAGGCCCACCTGGTGGGTCAAGCGCGCCGCCGACCTGCTGTTCGCGGCGGTCGCCCTGGTCGTGCTGTCGCCGGTCATCGGGCTGTGCGCGCTCGCGGTGCTGGTCGAGAGCGGCCGCCCGCTGTTCTTCCGGCAGGTCCGCGTCGGCATGGACGACCGCACGTTCGTCCTGTTCAAGATCCGCAGCGTCCGGCAGTCCGGCCACGACGACTCGCAGTCGACGTGGTCGGTCGTCGGCGACGCGCGCGTCGGCCCGGTCGGCCGGTTCCTGCGCCGCACCTCGCTCGACGAACTGCCCCAGCTGTGGAACGTCCTGCGCGGCGACATGTGCATCGTCGGGCCGCGCCCGGAAAGACCGGGTTTCGTTCGCGAGTTCTCCGCCATTCACGAGCTATATTGGGCTCGCCATCGCGTTCCGACCGGCCTGACGGGGCTCGCTCAGGTGCACGGGTTGCGGGGTGACACCTCGATCGCCGACAGGTCTCGATACGACAACTACTACATCGCGAATTGGTCGTTGTGGCTCGACCTGAGGATTCTACTGATGACAGCAGGTGAGTTGTGTTGTCGGAGAAATCGCTGATACGTCGATTCGCCGTTGTCGCTCTCGTGTTCCTTTCGAGTGCGTGCACGGCCAGCCTGGCCACCGAGCCCCTCCCCACCGGACCGTCGCCGAAACCGCTGGCGCCGTGCGCGTGGTGGTACGCCATCGGCGACTCGCCCTCCGCGTGGGAGATCAAGTCCGCCGCCCGGCACTACGACGTGGTGGTGCTCAACGCGTGGGAGACGGCGCACATGCGCAAGCTCCACGAGCTCAACCCCGACGTGAAGGTCCTGGTCTACAAGGACTTCTCCAGCGTGCGCAACTACCCCGGCGCCGTCGAGGGCAGCCGCGACGCCCAGTACCTGCCCACCGGTGTCGGGTACTTCGCGGTCGAGCAGGGCAACCCCGAGTGGTTCGCGGTCAGCACCCTCGGGCAGCGCATCGAGTGGGACGGCTACCCGCTGCACTGGCAGATGGCCGTGTGGGACCCGGCCTACCGCAAGGCCTGGGCGGACTCGGTCGTGGGCGAAGTGCTCCGCGAGGGCTGGGACGGGGTGCTGGCGGACAACGACTTCAGCTCGCTCCGGTACTACTCGCCCGCGGTGGTCGCCGGCACCGCCGACGCCGCGGAGACCGACCGGTTGCTGCGCGACGGCCTCGACGACATGCTCGCGCTCACCGGCGACGCGCTGGAGAAGTCGGGCAAGATGCTGGTCCCCAACGTGTCGGAGTCCCAGCTGACGCCGGGCCGCTGGGCGGCGCACTCGCGGTACGCGGGCGCCATGGAGGAGAACTTCGGGCTGCGCGGCGACGACGGCACGGGCGAGCTGATCACGTTCCAGGGCAACCAGTTCAAGGAGCAGCGCGCCCAGGCCGCGCTCGGCGAGTCCTGGCTGCTGCTGGTCACCCACACGAAGTCCGACCAGGAGGAACGCGTCGGGTACGCCTCCGCCGCGCTGCTCGCGAGCCCGCACACGTGCTGGACGCGGGCGAATCCCGACTACAAGTCCCCGTACTGGTCGGTGTACCAGGACGCGCGGCTCGGCGAGGCGGTCGAGGCGGCCACCCGCCTGCCGAACGGGGTGTGGGTCCGCCGCTACAGCGGCGGCTGGGTGGCCGTGAACCCGACGAAGTCCTCCGCGCTGCTGGTGGCGCCGGCGGGACTGCTGACGCTGACGGGCGAGGAGGTCCCGGCCCAGCTGGACCTGCCGCCCGCGGACGCCGTGGTGCTGGTCAACGCTCCGAGGTGGTGAGCTTGCGGTAGAGGTCGAGGTGGCGGCGCGCGCACACCTCGGCGGTGAACCGCTCCCGCGCCCGCGTCGCGAGCCGGGCGCCCGTGCCACCGGGGTCGGGATCGGCGAAGAGCTCCTCCAGCCGTGCCGCGAGCGCGGTCACGTCACCCGGCCGCGGGCAGTCGTCGCCGGAGACGCCGAGCATGTCCGCCACGCCACCGGTGTCCGTCGCGACCACGGGCTTGCCGGCGGCCATGGCCTCCGCGATCACGAGCGGCTGCTGTTCCATCGTGGACGGCAGCACCAGCGCGTCGTGCTCCAGCAGCAGTTCGGGCACGTCGGACCGGAAACCGAGGAACCGCACGCGGTCGCCCAGCCCCCGCCGGGTGACCCGGCCCTCCGCCTGGCTGCGCTGCGGACCGTCGCCGACGACCGTGAGGGTCGCGTCGCCCGGCATCGTGGTCTCCAGCGCGTCCAGCAGCGTCAGCAGGCCCTTGCGCTCGACCAGCAGGCCCACGAAGATCAGGTGGCGGACGGGTCCCGCGGGCGGGTGCGCGTCGCCGACCTCCACGCAGTTGTCGATGTGCGTCATGCGGTGCGGCGGCACGAAGAGCCGGTCGCGCAGGAAGCGCCCCATCTCCCTGGCGGGCACGACCGTCCGGTGCACGACGCGGGCGACGGCGGCGTCGGCGGCCAGCACCGCGCGGGTGTAGGCCGGTGGGGGAGTCGCACCCCGGACACCGCGGAACCACGGTTCGTCCACGTCGTCGGGAACGCCGTGGTAGGTGTGCACGATCTTGGTGCCGGTGGTCGCGAGGCCCGCGCTCACCAGTCCCGACCGCCGGTCCTGCGCGTGCACGACGTCCGGCTGCCACGTCCTGAGCGCGGCGCGCGCCAGTCGTGCGGCGCGCACGTCTCCTTTGCGAGGAACGAGGATCTCCTCGAAGAACGGGTCGATCCGCGCGGCGCCCCGGCGCGGGCGCGGGCCGAAGACGCGCACCTCGGCGTGGCCGGTCTCGGCGAGTGCGGCGGCCAGGCGCACGGTGACGTCCACCGGGCCACCGCTGTCCTGTGTGAGCAGGTAGGCGATCCGTGTCATCGTCGTCCTTCCACCAGCTTCTCGGTGAGGGTCGTGATCTCGTCCGTCATGCGGTCGCGGTCGAACAGCGCCTCGGCGCGGACCCGGCCGCGCTTGCCCTCGGCGGCGGCCAGCTCCGGGTCCGCGAGCCTCGCCGCAACCGCTTGCGCCAACGCCGCGATGTTCTGCGGCGCCACGACTTCGCCCGCGTCACCGATGCTCTGCCGCACGCCCTCGACGTCGAACGCGACGACGGAACGCCCGCAGGCCATGGCTTCCAGCGGAACCAATGCCATGCCCTCCGCCCGTGAAGGCAGGACCACCACATCGGCCCGGGCGTAGAACTCGGCCGGGGTCTCGCTGTGGCCGTGCCACTCGACGCCGGGGTGTCCGGTGGCCTGGAGCGCGGCCTTGAGGGGACCGTCGCCGACGATCAGGAGCCGGGCGTCCGGGAGGCGTTCGACGACTCGCGGCCAGGCCCGCAGGAGCAGGTCCTGCCCCTTCTGGTGGGCCAGCCGGCCGACGCAGACCGCCGTCGGGACGTCGTCGGTCTTGGGCTGTGGGCGCAATGCGCGGACGTCGACGCCGTTGCAGACGACCTCGGCCGGTGCGGTCACCCCCGCCTCGCGACCGGTCTCGAGCTCGTCGTCGCTGACGCAGACGAGCAGATCGGTCCAGCGGGACGCCCGCGCCTCCCAGAAGCGGCAGGCGCGGCTCAGCAGGCCGCCGGCGATGCGGAACGACCACAGGTGCGGCTGGAACAGCGTCGGGGTGCGGCCCCGCAGGACGAGCCGGGCGAGTCCGGCCTTGGAGCTGTGCAGGTGCACCACGTCCGGCCGGAGGCGGCGCAGGATCGCGCGCAGTGCCCGCAGCTCCAGCGCGGTGCGGGGACCGGGCGACCGCGTGGCGTGCCACGGGTGGACCGGGATGCCGGCCCGGTGCGCCTGGTCGGCGAGCCAGCCGGGGGGACAGGCGATGCCGACGTCCCACCCGCGGCGCTGCTGCGCCCGTGCCAGCGCCAGCACGACGACCGCGACCCCGGCCTCGACCGGCTGGGTCACGTGGACGACCTTCACGCGCGTTCCTCCAGTCCGATGAGGACGGTGCGGTTCAACGGCAGGACGACGGAGCAGTAGGCGGCGGCCAGTGCGAGCCCGGTCGCGACGAGACCGGGGACGCCGGTGCTCGCCGGCAGGACCTCGTGCAGCCCGAGGCTGAGCGCGCCGCCCGCGGCCACGGTGACGACCGGCCGGGCCAGTCCGCCGAACGCGAGGCCGTTGCGCGCCAGCACCAGCCAGGTGACCGGGACCAGCAGCCAGACGACGGCGAGCTGGGTCGCGGCGACCGCCCCGGGGCCGTGCTCCGTCGTGAACACGAGCGCGGTCAGCAGCGCGACCAGGTGGGCGGCCTCGAGGGCGAGGTACTGGCGGGCGTGCCCGGCGGCCCTGATCACCTGGTACCAGACGTGCAGCAGGCTCAGCCCGAGGCCGTAGCCGCAGAGCAGCACCAAGACCCGCGCCGCGTCCGCCCACCGCGCACCCAGCACGACGATCCCGTCCGCCAGCAGTGCCACGACGACGTACAGGCCGCCGGTGACCACCAGTGTCGCGACGGTGAACCGGTGCAGCGTCGCCGGGAGCTCCTCGCCGCGTCCACTTCGGACCAACCGGGCGCAGATCGGGAACAGCACACCGCCCAGCACCACCGCCACCATGATGTAGGGCACCCAGGCGATCCGGAACGCGAGCGAGTAGCCGCCGACCGCCTCCTGGCCCAGCACGTGGCCGAGCGCGAGGTAGTCGGCGTTGACCAGCAGCACGGCGATCAGGGCACCGGGACCGACGACGGCCGCCCACCGCAGCGCCTCGGCCGCGCTGCCGCGGTCCCACGCCGGCCGGACCCGCGCCCCGGCGACCGCGGCGAGCACCGGCTGCGCGACGGCCGTGCACAGCAGCCCGGTCACGAGCGCCGCGGGGCCGGTTCCGGTCGCGGCCAGCACCACCGTGACCGCGGCGCCGGCGAGCATCCCGCCCGCGTCCGGCAGCATCCGGCGCCGGAAGTCGAGGTCGCGGTGCATCACCGCCATCTGCACGCCTCCCGCCGCGGTGAACGGCAGGGTGAGCGCCGCGAGCCGCAGCACGCCGGCGGCCTCGGGCGCGCCGAGCGCGGTGGCGATCGGGTGGGCCGCGGCGATCACCGCGGCGGCGAGGACGGCACCGGCGCCGACGCTCAGCGTGAGGACCGTGCCGGCGAGCCGCACCGGGTCGCGTTCGGTGCGGCTGACGATGTCGTAGACGCCCATCGCCTGGACCACCTGGCCGATGTTGACCACCGAGACGACCAGGGCGACGGCGCCCAGGTCGGCCTCGGTGAGGAACACCGCGAGCGCCAGGGTCACGGCGATCTGGCTGCCCTTGCTCACGAGGTTGACCGCGAAGAGCCAGAGCGAGCCCCGCACCGCGACGTCGGTCATGCGGTGCGCCGGGTGTGCCGCACCGCGAAGACGACGAGCGCGACCCAGGCGGCGACGACGGCCAGGCCGTCCAGCGTGACGCTCGCCCTCGCCCCGAACAGGTCGCGCACCGCCGCGTCGACGAAGTGCAGGTGCGCGAACGGGACCAGGAGCAGCAGCACGCCGAGCCCGGCCCACCGCCAGTGGCCCTCGGCGCGGCGCCGCAGGCACAGCACCGCGAGCGCCACCAGCGCGGGCACCGCGATCAGCACGTCACCGGGCTGGTGCACCAGCGCTACCACGACGCCCAGGCACGTCAGGACGTCCGCGGCCGCGGACCCGTGCTCGGTCCGGTCGAGCCTGCGCGCGAGGAGCGCGGTCGCCGCGAGGACACCGCACAGCGCCAGCGGTTCGGCCGCCGGGGGCAGCCAGCCGGTCGTGCGGAAGAACACCGCCGGGAGGTCGATGCGTTGCGCGGTCATCGAGTCGACCGCGCCGTACCCGGTGTGGCTCGCCCACGCGAGGTTGCGGGAGATCACGCCGAGGAACTCGCCGGCGCCCCCGCCGCGCACGACCAGCAGCAGCGCCACCGGAAGGCTTGCCAGCGCGGCGATCCCGGTGCCCAGGAGCGCGACCCGCCGGTCGCCTCGCACGAACAGGACCACCGCGAGCGGCAGCCCGAACTGCGGCTTGAGCCACGCCAGCGCCAGTGCCGCGGAGGCCCAGCCGGGGTGCGAGGCGCGCAGCAGCACCACGCCCGCCACGCCGACCGCGAGCAGCGGGTTGACCTGGCCGAGGTAGAGCTGCGCCTTGCCGACCTGGCTCGTCACCAGCAGCGTGCCGATCACGACCGCGCCGGCCACCAGCGGCAGCCGGGCCCCGCGTGCCGCGAGCACCGAGAGGCCGATCAGCAGCACCAGGCAGGCCAGCGTGAACGCCACCGCGCCGACCCGGTAGTCCGGCAGCGCGAACGGCAGGTGCAGCACCAGGTGGTAGGGCTGGTAGAGGTTGAAGTTCTGCCGCACCGGCCAGTGGTCGAACATCACGGCCGGGTCGTACGGGTTGCCGCCGCCGAGGAACTCGCGGATCGGGAAGTACAGCGCGTCCCGGAAGTCCTGCATGCGTTCTTCCGGAAGGTTCGCCTCGGTCGGCAGCGGCACCTCCCACGACGGCCGCACCGCGCGGACCGCGCCGGCGGCGCCGACGAGGGCGACGAGCCCCACCAGCAGCGACTTGGCGAGCCCCGCGCGGCTGGTCGTCGTGATCACGCCAGCACCACCGCCACCACGACCGACGACTCCGGCAGCACCGCGAGCGCCGTCGCGAGGTCGCTGCGGCCCCGTTCGGCGACCGCGACCACCGCGGTGCCGTCCGCGGGCTCGGAGGCCTTGTCCGGCAACGTCCGCGCGAGCTCCTCCGCCCGGTCGGCCACCGAGGGGCTGACGGCGAGCACGCGCACCGGCCGGGCCGCCGCGAGGCACAGCGCCGTGAGCCGTTCGGTGAGTGCCGGGTCGTCGTCGGCCACCACGGCCACGGGGTGGCCGATGCCCGCCTCGGCGAGCGCGGACCGGGCGGTGTTCCCGCGGCGCAGCACGCCGGCGGCCACGCCCGCGATCACCGCGGCGGCCAGCGCGAGACCGGTGGCGAGCCGCCAGTCCGGGCTCACGGTCGAGGTCTCCGGCCGCGGGTCGACCAGCCGGAACCGGCCGGCGGGCGCGAGCAGGTCCGCGTCGACCACGGCCTTCGCCACGGCGGACACGGCGGCCGCCGCGTGCTCGGCCGTGTCCGCGCGCACGGAGATCCGTGCGACGCCGGAAGCGGGCACCAGCTCGACGGCGATGGCGTCGGCGAGGCGGCCGGGCGTCGTGCCCGCCTGCTCCGCCGCGGCCTCCAGCACGGACGGGCTGCGGACCAGCTGCACCACCGCGGGCGTCGCGAGCGAGGTGACCTCGCCGAACTGGGCGCTGTCCGGTGTGGACGGAGTGGCCAGCAGGGCGAGCCGCGACTCGCTCACGCCGTCGCGCAGCGCGACGGCCAGCAGCACGAGCGCGCCGACCGCGAGGGCGGCCAGCACCCCCTCGAGGACAGCTCTGGGAGCCTTCATCGTCCCTCCAGGACGGTGCGGAGAAGTTCGTCGTAGGACTTCATCAACGTGTGCGCGTCGCCTCCGCCGTCCCGCGCCGCGGCGATCGACCGGGCGGTGGGGGAGTAGAGCAACCCGCGCAGGGCCTTGGCGGTCTGGCCGGGGCTGCGGCGCGGGACGAGCACTCCGCCCCCGCCCGCCAGCAGCTCGCGCACACCGTCCACATCGGACGCGATGACCGGTCGTTCCGCGGCCAGCGACTCGAGCAGCGCGATCGGCATGCCCTCCCAGTCGCTGGTGAGCACGGTGAGGTCCGCTGCCTCGAGCAGGTCCCGCACGTCCGTGCGCGTGCCCAGGAAGCGGACGCCGTGCAGCCGCTTCGCCCGTTCCTCCAGCCCGGCGCGCAGGCTGCCGTCGCCGGCGAGCCACAGCTCGGCGTCGCCCGGGACCAGGCCCCAGGCGTCGAGCAGGACGTCGTGCCGCTTCTGCGGCTCCATCCGGGCGACGCACAGGGCGACTGGCGCGTCGGGCGCGGTGCCGATCGCGGCGCGCACCTCTGCCCGGCCGGTGCGGGCGGGTTCGGCGAACACCGCGTTGGGGACGACCACCACGGAACCGAGCCCGGCGTCCTCCC
>NZ_JBHXCW010000151.1:0-19429 GCF_042725365.1 Lentzea sp. NPDC060358
CTACACGCCACTTCCGCGTTCGGTCACCTGCCCGCGAGTGCCGTGACGCAGTAGGTGATGCCGGGCGACGGCTCGGTGTAGGAGACGGCCGTGGCCTCACCGCAGTCCGCCGTGGCGGCCTTGACCAGCTTCTCGATCTTCACGATCTTCTGGACGGCGAACTCGTTGCCGCCCTTGGAGCAGTCGACGACCTTCATGCCCTCCATGTTGATCTTGACCATCTCCTCCTCGTAGCACTTGCCCTCTTCGAGCTTCTCGACCAGGCAGAGCTTCAGCGAGGAGCTGCGGCGGCCGCTCTCGGTGTACTCGGCGTAGTCGTCGCTCGGGCAGGCCTCCGTCGTGGAGTTCATGGCCTTGGCGATGAAGTAGTTCGCCTCGGGGGCCCCGCAGTCGACCTTCTTGTACTTCGGGCTGATCGTGGTGCCCGTGACGCTCGCGCAGTCACCGGGCTTGGCCGACGGCTCCGTGAGACCGCTCAGGCCACCGCTGAGCAGGGCCCTGACGAGGACGAACGCGCCCACGAGCACGACCACGCCGACGATCGAACCGATGATCTTGCCGGCGCCGCCCTTCTTGGGCGGGGGGCCGTAGGGCACCGGTCCGCCGGGAGGCATCTGGCCGTAGGGGTTCGGCTGCCCCTGCTGGGCGTAGGGATCGCCGGGGTAGCCCTGCTGCGGCGCGCCGTACTGGCCGGGCTGCTGCTGCGCGTACGGGTCGGGCTGGCCGTAGGGCTGCTGCTGACCGTAGGGCTGCTGGCCATAGGGCTGTTGCTGGCCGTAGGGCTGCTGGGGCTGTCCACCGGGAGGCGGTCCGTAGGGCCCCGGCTGCTGGGGGTTGTTGGGGGTGGTCACTGGTTTCCTCTCCGATGGGTCGCGCGAAAGACAGCGAAACCGGAGCCGTGGGACACGACTCCGGTTTCACGAGTTCGAGCCCCGTTACGCGGGCGCACCGGTGCAGTAGTTCAGCTTCACCTCGGGGTAGGCGAGCGCGAGCTCCCCCTCGGCGCACTGCGGCGCGGCGCCGTCCTTGCCCGCCTTCGTCACCTTGAAGACGGCCGAGGAGGTGCACTCGGCGACCTTGAGACCGACGCCGCCGGTGTTCTCCGAGTAGCACTTGCCCTCGGCGAAGATCGGCGCGAGGCAGAGCTTCGTCTTCGGCCCACGACGCTGGGTCTGCGTGTACTCGTCGTAGTTCTCGCCGCACACCTCACCGGTGCCGCCGGCCTTGGCGACCGAGTAGTTCGCCTCGGCCGCACCGCAGTCGACCTGCTTGTACTCGGGACTGGTCGACGTGCCGGTGATGCTGGCGCAGTCGCCGACCTTCGCCTGCGCGACGTCGCTGGTGAAGTAGTTGAACGCGTAGACCGCGCCGGCGACCACGATCAGGCCGACGACGTAGGTCAGGATCCGCTTCAGGATGCTCGGCTTCTTCTGCTCCGGCTGCTGTTCCGCGGGTGCGGGCTGCTGCGACGGAGCGGGCGAAGCGGACTCAGTGGTGCTCATGCGGTTCTCTCACTTCCGGAATTACCCCAGACGGCCCATGCCCCCCGACACAGCCGGAGCAGAGAGTGCCACGCAGAGCAGGAAAGCGCTGGCGCTTTACGGAAACGTTACGGCCGCTTGGATGATCTGCGGGGTCGCCGTGCAGTAGGTCAGCGCCACCTCGGGGTAGCTGAACCGCTCCTCGCCCGCCGGGCACTCCGGCCCGGGCACCTCCCTGCGGACCTTCGTCACCCGGAACGCGTCCTCGGCGCAGTCGACCGCCGGGAGCTCCATGCGCGACGAGTCGGCCGGGTAGCAGGAGCCCTCGGACCACAGCGGGACCAGGCAGATCCTGACGTCCGGGTCCTGCGGCCGGCGCGTGACCAGGTCGGTGTAGGCGTTGGGGCAGGTCTCCGCCTTCGCGACCGTCCCGGCGACGACGTAGTTGGCGGCGGCGGACCCGCAGGTCACGGCGTCGAAGTCGGGCCGGTCGGCCTCACCGGTGACGTTCGCGCAGGAGCCCTGCGCCGGCCGCGGAACTGGCATGACGAATTCGGTCATGCCGTAGATCGCGACGGCGGCGACGACGAGGGTGACCGCGTAGGTCGCGACCCGCTTCCCCAGACTGGTCCTCGGCGCGGCCGGCTCGTCGATGATCACGCAGCAGAGCGTGCCATGTGGACGGACACCCGCGCGGCCGTTTCACTGCTTCTGCTGGTCACCGCGCTGCAGGCAGAAGGTCACGGCGGGCTCGGGGAAGATCGCGGCCCGCGACTCGCCGCACGCCGCGCCGTTGGTGGAGCCGGTGAGCACCCTGGCGACCCGCACCGAGTTCTTGGTCGTGCAGTCGACCTTGGCGATGCCGGTCTCCTCGTCCTGCCCGTAGCAGGAGCCCTGGACGAAGTTGGGCATGAGGCACAACGTGGAGTCGCCCGTGTAGGTCGAGTAGTCCATGCCACCGGACGGGCACTTGCTCTCGTTCCACCGCAGGACCTTGGCGATCTTGACGTTCGCCTCCTCGGACCCGCAGTCGAGCGCCTGGTACGTCGGGTTGTCGAGCGCGCCGGAGATCCGCGCGCAGTCACCGACCCTGGCCGTGTCCGCGGCGCCGCCGAGCTGGTTCCAGACGAACCCGCCGAGCAGGACGAGCGCGACGACAGCGGCGATACCCAGGCCGACCTTCTTCATGGCCTGGGTATCGGCGCCGGACGGGGCCGAACTCAACCGAGTTCACCCGATCAGGACCCTTCGTGCACGCCCATGCAGTACACGGAGGCCGGCTCGCTGAACCGCAGCTCACTGGACCCCTCGGGACACACCGTGCCCTCCTCGGGCAGTCCGTCGACCTTCTTCACGATCTTGACCGGCGACTCGGTGGTGCACGCCTCCTTCTTGAAGGCGCCGTCGTCACCCGAGGTGTAGCAGGCACCCTCGGCGAGGTTGGGCATGAGGCAGAGCGAGTCGCCGCCGGACTTGACCGGCTCGTAGATGCCCTCGTCGGGACACGGGTCCTCGGCGCTGTTCAGCACCTTCGCGACCCGGTGCGTGGCCTTGGCGTCCCCGCAGCCCTGCCCGGAGACGTTCCAGTCGCCGTCGGGCTTGTCGACGTCCTTGGGGGACGCGCTGACGCAGTCGCCGACCTTGGTGCCGTTGAGCGCCGTGAGCGCCCACACGCCACCGCCGACCAGCACGACCGCCAGCACACCGACGATCACGAACTTCAGCCAGTTGTTCTTCTTGGGCGACTCGTCGGTCTCGGCTTCCGCCGCGGCCGGGGCGGCCGGGTTCTCGACGGGGTCAGTCGACTCGGTGCTCATGGGCGAGAACGTACGACACCTCGTGTGGGCTGGGTGTGTCGGCTCACAGTTCTCGTCACCAGTTGACGCAGGTGGGGCGGGGCGGGCGGGGCTGTTCGACGGGTGGTCTGGGCGGGGTGGTCTGGGCGAGTGGTCTGGGCGGGGTGGTCTGGGCGGGGTGCGCGAGCGCTCTCTTCGCTGCCAGCGCCCCCTCACTGCGAGGGAACCCTCACTGCGAGGAAGCCGAGGAACCCCTCACTGCGAGGGACCCCCTCGCTGCCGCGCGCCCCCTCGCTGCGAGGACCCTTCGCCGCCAACGCTCCCCTCGCCGCGAGAAACCCCTTCGCTGCCAGAGCTCCCCTCGCTGCGAGGGGGCCCTCGTCCTGAACGCGCCCCTCAACACCAGCGCGCGCCTGCGATCCGGACTTCGGCAGCGCTCCCCTCGCCACGAGCCCGCCCCCTCAACACCAGCGCACCCTCACCGCGAGCGCACCCCTCGCCCCGCAACGCCCCGCTGCCGCCCAGCGCACTCCTCCGCTCTCAACGCACCCCTTCACCGCCACGCGCACGTCTCACCACCCAACGTGCTCCTCGACCTCAACGCTCCCCCCTCGTCCCCAGCGCGCCCCTCGTCTAAAGCGCACCCCTCTCGCCCGCAGCGCGCCCCGCGCCCCACCCAGCGCCCTGACCCGCCATGCCCTCCCACCCGCAACACAGCCCCCGCCCGACCACCCCGCTCACCCACCGCACCCCACCCCTCACCCAGCGCCCCCGGCCCAACGCGGCCACCCGGCATTTGGCGTCGTCAGGGAGACTTGTCGGCGTGACCGATGGCCCCTTGATCGTCCAGTCGGACAAGACGCTGCTGCTCGAGGTCGACCACCCGCTCGCCGACGACGCGCGCACGTCCATCGCGCCGTTCGCCGAGTTGGAGCGGGCGCCCGAGCACGTGCACACCTACCGGATCACCCCGCTGGCGTTGTGGAACGCGCGGGCGGCCGGGCACGACGCCGAGCAGGTGGTGGACGCGCTGGTGCGGTTCAGCCGTTATCCGGTGCCGCAGCCGTTGCTGGTGGACGTGGTCGACACGATGGGCCGCTTCGGGCGGCTCGTGCTGACGAACAATCCCGCCCACGGGCTGGTCCTGCACACCAACGACCGCGCGGTGCTCGAGGAGGTGCTGCGCCACAAGAAGATCTCGCCGATGTTCGGGGCGCGCATCGACGACGACACGGTCATCGTGCACCCCAGTGAGCGCGGGCGGCTCAAGCAGTTGCTGCTCAAGGTCGGGTGGCCTGCCGAGGACGAGGCCGGGTACGTCGACGGGGAGGCGCACCCGATCGAGCTGGCCGAGGACGGGTGGAAGCTGCGCGACTACCAGCGGCTGGCCGCCCAGGCGTTCTGGGCCGGCGGGTCCGGTGTCGTCGTGCTGCCCTGCGGCGCGGGCAAGACGCTCGTCGGCGCGGCCGCCATGGCCGAGGCGCAGGCGACCACGTTGATCCTGGTCACGAACACCGTGGCGGGGCGGCAGTGGAAGCGCGAGCTGATCGCGCGCACCTCGCTCACCGAGGAGGAGATCGGCGAGTACTCGGGTGAGCGCAAGGAGATCCGGCCGGTCACCATCGCGACCTACCAGGTGATCACCCGCAAGTCGAAGGGCGAGTACAAGCACCTGGAGCTCTTCGACTCGCGCGACTGGGGCCTGATCGTCTACGACGAGGTGCACCTGCTGCCCGCGCCGGTCTTCCGCATGACGGCCGACCTGCAGAGCCGCCGGCGGCTCGGGCTGACCGCGACGCTCGTGCGCGAGGACGGGCAGGAGGGCGACGTCTTCTCGTTGATCGGGCCGAAGCGCTACGACGTGCCGTGGCGCGACATCGAGGCGCAGGGCTGGATCGCGCCCGCCGAGTGCACCGAGGTCCGCGTGACGCTGACGGACAACGAGCGCCTGCAGTACGCGACGGCCGAGCCGGAGGAGCGCTACAAGCTCTGCTCGACCGCGCGGACGAAGCTCCCGGTGGTGCGGCGGGTGCTGGAGCAGCACCCGGACGAGCCCGCGCTCGTGATCGGCGCCTACCTCGACCAGCTCGACGAGCTGGGTGAGGAGCTGGGGGCGCCGGTGATCAAGGGGTCGACGAAGAACAAGGAGCGCGAGGAGCTCTTCGACAGGTTCCGCAGGGGCGAGCTGCGCACGCTCGTCGTGTCGAAGGTCGCGAACTTCTCCATCGACCTGCCGGAGGCCTCGGTCGCGGTGCAGGTGTCCGGCACGTTCGGGTCGCGGCAGGAGGAGGCGCAGCGCCTCGGCCGGTTGCTGCGGCCCAAGGGCGACGGCCGGCAGGCGCACTTCTACTCGGTCGTCGCGCGCGACACGCTCGACACCGACTACGCCGCCCACCGGCAGCGCTTCCTCGCGGAGCAGGGCTACGCCTACAAGATCGTCGATGCGGACGACCTGGTCGGATGACGTCCTGGTGGATGTGGGACCCGGCCGGGACGGTGCCCTCGCGGCGGTTCCGGTCGGAGGCGTCGCTCGCGCGGGCGGCGCCGGAGACCCGGGTCGTCCGGTCGGACGACTTCACGTGCCCGGTGCAACGCCGCCGCGCCACGGCCGTGCGCACCGACTTCCTGGCCGTGACCGGTGATCCGGTGCAGGTGGCGCTGGTCGAGCAGCGCCTGTGGACGCTGCTCGTGGCGTTGCGCAGGGCCCAGCCGTTGCGCGACGCGCTGGCGGCCGCCGTCCCGAAGGCGGGGCGGGCGGCGCTGGTGGCGGAGCCCTCCCGCGAACTGGCCGAGTTCGACCGGCGCTTCGACCGGTTCGCGGCGGCGCTGCGGGTGCTCGTCACCGACCCGGCGCCGGAGCAGCTGCGCCACACCGCCGCCTTGGACTAGCCCCGCTCGGACCGTCGTTACGCAACGATGACACGGCAAGAACGTCCTCATGAGACCCGTCCGGAAGGCTGCAGGACATGCCGCGCGTACTGCTGATCGAGGACGACGAGGCGGTCCGCGAGGGACTGTCGCTCGCCCTGACCTACCAGGGTCACACCGTGGACGCGGTGCGCACGGGCGAGGAGGGCCTCGAGTTCCTGGCGACCACCGCGCCGGACGTCGTCGTGCTGGACCTGATGCTGCCCGGCGTCGACGGCTTCGAGGTGTGCCGGCGCATCCGCGCGTCCGGTGACCTGCCGATCATCATGCTGACCGCGCGCAACGACGACATCGACGTGGTCGCGGGCCTGGAGGCGGGCGCCGACGACTACGTGGCCAAACCGGCCCAGGCCCGCGTGCTCGAGGCCCGCATCCGCGCGGTGCTGCGCCGCTCGACCGCGTCGGTGGTCGAGGTCGCGGCCGAGCGCCACGGCGACCTGACGATCGACCGCGACGGCCTGGTCGTGACGCGGCTCGGGCGTCCGGTGCCGCTCGCGCCGACCGAGCTGCGCCTGCTGCTGGAGCTCTCGTCGTCGCCCGGCCGCGTGCTGTCGCGCCAGCAGCTGCTGCAGTCGGTCTGGGACCAGGGCTACCTCGGCGACTCGCGGCTGGTCGACGCGTGCGTGCAGCGGCTGCGGTCGAAGATCGAGGACGACCCGGCGGCGCCGGTCTACGTGCAGACCGTGCGCGGTTTCGGTTACCGCTTCGGGCCGCTGTGACGCTGCGCCTGCGACTGCTGCTCGCCTTCGGCTTCCTGAGCGTCATCACCGCCGTCGCGGTGGCCGGGGCGGGCTACGTCCGTGCGCGCGACGCCATCGTGCAGCGAGCCCAGGACAACGCGGTCGTGGAGATCACGAACCGGGTCGAGCAGCTCTACCCGTTGCCGGCCCGCCCGCTCTCGGCCGCGGCGCTGGAACGCATCGCGGGCCGGGTCTCCGGCCGCACCGACGGGGTCGTGGCGTACGGCAACGGCCTGTCCGCCGGCGGCATGGACACGTCCGTGATCACGCCGGAGTTGCGCGGCCTGGTGTCGTCCGGACGCGTCGGCTGGCAGCGCGTGCAGTACTCGGACAGCGTGTGGCTGGTGGTGGGCATGCAGCTGCGCCTGAACTCCGGTGAGCCGTCGGGCGTCGAGGTCTACGTGCTGAGGCCGTTCACCTCGGAGACGGCGTTCGTCGGCGAACTGGCCCAGAACGCGTGGCTGATCGGCGGTGCGGGCCTGGTCCTGGCGCTGGGACTGGGTTTCCTGGCCGCACGCGGTGTGCTGCGCCCGGTCCGCGAGCTGCAACTGGCGGCCTGGCAGCTCGGCCAGGGCGACCTCACCGCCCGAGTGCCGGTGCGGGGCCGCGATGAACTGGCGTCCGTCGCGACGACGTTCAACAGCACCGCTTCTTCTCTGGAGCACCACGTCGGCGAACTGCGGCGCATGGAGGCAGACGCACGCCGTTTCGTGGCAGACGTGTCGCACGAACTACGAACCCCCCTCGCCGCGATGACCGCCGTGACCGACGTCTTGGACGCCGAAACCGCTTCCCTCCCCGGCGTGGCGGGCCAGGCGGCGCGGCTGGTGAACCGCGAGACCCTGAACCTGACCAGGCTGGTGAACGACCTGATCGAGGTGACCAGGTTCGACTCGGGCACGGCCGCGCTGGCGCTGGACGACGTGGACGTGGCCGAGGTGGTGCTGTCGTGCCTGCGGATGCGCGGGTTCTCGGCGGAGGTGACGGCGTCGCTGCCCGAGGGGGTCCGGGCGCGGCTCGATCCGCGGCGGCTGGACGTGATCGTGGCGAACCTGGTGGGCAACGCGCTGCGGCACGGGTCGGCGCCGGTGTCGGTGGCGCTGTCGGTGGACGGCGCGTTCCTGGTGATCGAGGTGGCGGACTCGGGGCCGGGGTTGTCGCCGGAGGTGCTGCCGCACGTGTTCGCGCGGTTCTACAAGGCCGACTCGGCGCGGGGGCGGTCCGAGGGGAGCGGGCTGGGGCTGGCGATCGCGTGGGAGAACGCGCGGCTGCACGGGGGGACGCTGGTGGCGGCGAACCGGGCCGGGGGCGGGGCCGTGTTCACGTTGCGGCTGCCGTTGGACGGTGAGGTGTGAGGCCGAGGATTGTCGGGTGGCGGGCCGGTGCCGCGTGGCACGGCGCCGCAGGTTCCGGGTGGCTGAGCGGGGCACGGTGGCTGAGCGCCCGTTCCAACGCGGTCGACGCGCCACGACGTGCGCGCGTGCGGAGGCTCGGCGTGGTGGCGCTCGCCCTCGCCGTGCTCACCGGGTGCGGCATCCGCCCCACCGACCCGATCCCCGGCCTGGTCGCGCCGACCGGGCCCGTCGAGAACACCGCGCCGTCGCTCTTCTGGGCCGCCGGCGGCGTCGTCGTGCCGTCGAACCGGCCGCAGGCCAGCCTCAGCGGGTACGACGTCGTCGAACTGCTCGCGCTGGGGCCCACCCCGGACGAGCAGGCGCGCGGGCTCGGTACCGAGGTGCCGTTCGACGCGGCGCCCGCCACGATCGACCGGGTGGCGAACGGGCTCGACGTGCACCTGTCCACCGACGTGTCGCAGCTCAGCGGGGTCGCGGTTCAGCAGATCGTGTGCACGTTGCTCGGGGTCCAGCCGGTCGGGACCGTGAACCTGCGCGGGGGCGGGCATTCGCTGGAGTTCCAGAAGTGCGCTTGAATCGGCACGTGCACGTCTACTCCGTCCCCCTGCGCGCCCGGTTCCGCGGCATCACCCGGCGCACCGGGCTGCTGGTCGAGGGGCCGGCCGGGTGGGGCGAGTTCTGCCCGTTCGAGGAGTACGGCGACGACGAGGCCATGGCGTGGCTCGCGTGTGCGCGGGAGGCGGCGAACGACGGGTGGCCGACGCCGGTCCGGGACCGCATCCCGGTCAACTGCACGGTTCCGGTGGTCGAGCCGGCGCGGGCCCACGAGATCGTCGCGAAGTCGGGGTGTTCCACGGCCAAGGTGAAGGTCGCGGAGTCCACGTTGGCCGACGACTGCGCACGGCTCGAGGCGGTGCGGGACGCGTTGGGGCCGCAGGGGTTCGTGCGGGTCGACGCGAACATGATGTGGGACGTCGACACGGCCGTCACGGCGATCAAGGCGCTGGACAGGGCGGCCGGCGGGCTCCAGTACGTCGAGCAGCCGTGCCGGACGCTGGACGAACTCGCCGCGGTGCGCAGGAAGGTCGGCGTGCCGATCGCCGCGGACGAGTCGATCCGCAAGGCCGAAGACCCGCTGAAGGTGGCCGTGTCGGGCGCCGCGGACATCGCGGTGATCAAGGTGGCACCGCTCGGCGGGGTGCGGAAGGCGCTCGAGGTGGCCGAGGCGTGCGGGTTGCCGTGCGTGGTGTCGTCGGCGTTGGAGACCTCGGTCGGGATGGCGGCCGGGGTGGCACTGGCCGCGGCGTTGCCGGAACTCGACCACGCGTGCGGGCTGGCGACGGTGCAGCTGTTGGACGGGGACGTCACCAGCGACTCGCTCCTGCCGGTGGACGGGTACCTGCCGGTGCTCGGCCAGGCGCCCGTGCCGGATCGCGTCGCGGAGTTCGAGAGCGGTGACCGGGCGTGGGTCGAGCGGTACGAACGGGTGCTGGCCAAGCTCAGTCAGCAGAGCTGATTGACGGCGATCTTCACCGGGAAAGGCTCGGTGGCCTCGTAGACGCCGGCTTCCGCCGGAGCTTCCTGGTAGCCGAACTCGCCCGCGAAGTGCGGCGCAGCCAGGGAGACCGGCTTGTCCACATCGATGATCCAGTAGAACGGGATGCAGGCGTCGCAGTACTCATCACGCTTGGTCCGGTAGTCGGTTCGTTTCGAGCTCGGCGACAGGATCTCGACCACCAGCACGACCTCGGACGCGCGGAGCAGACCGCCCTCCCGGTCCACCCTGTCGACCTCGGCTCGACTCACCACGACGAGGTCGGGGCGGCGCACTGAGCCGGGCTCGTCCGGCGGCGCGAGCTGCAGGTCGATGTCGATGTCCGGGATCACTCGGTGTGTGCTCGGCACCTGGTCGCGGAGCTGGGCGTGCAATTCCCCGAGGATGATGTTGTGGCGGGGGTTGGGGCTGGGGGTCATGATCAGACGGCCTCGTACCAGTTCCGTGAAGCCGTCTTCGGTCTCTCCGAGCGCGGCGTACTGAGCGACGGTCAGCAGACCCGTCGGAACAGCAGGCAGACGCCCCGGAGGCTGGTCAGGCAGTGCGGTCACCGCGTCTCCTTCCGTCTCAGTCACCTTCGCACAGGTGAGCGAATCCCAAAGGGACCTTACGCAGTCGCACCCGCCAGACCAGCGGTTTTACCGCGAAGTTCAGCCTTTCGAGTGGTCACGGCCTCCCCCGCACCAGCCCCTGCTGGTTGGCCCCCAGGCTGAACACCACACCCTCGGTCCGTGTGATCGCCTCGGTCCGTCGAGGAGTGACGGGCACCCGAGTCAGGTCCACCAGCCGGATCGGCGGCCCCAGCTCGACCAGCGTGGGCGTGTAGGAAGCCTCGACGACGGACCACCCGGCGGGCCCCTGCTCGAACTTGAACCGGGCGATGGCCCCCTCCTCGGTCACCCCGCGCGGCTCCGCGTGGCGGGCGACCTCGTTGCCCAGGCCGTAGGCCACCCACTTGTCGCCGATCTTCTCGAACGGCTGCACCACGTGGACGTGCGTGCCGATGATCAGGTCCAGGGCGGGGTCGGCCAGGAGCCGGCGGGCCAGGGCCTTCTGGTCGGGGGTGGCCTCGTGCTGGTACTCGTTGCCCCACTGCACGGACAGCACGACGACCTCGGCTCCCGCGGCGCGGGCCGCTCGGGCGTCGGCGAGGATCTTGTCGGCGTCGATCTGGTTCGCCCGCCACGGCTGGGGCAGCGGGATGCCGTTGAAGCCGTAGGTGAACGAGAGCTGGGCGACCTTCACCCCGTTCGCGTCCAGGACCAGCGGGGCGGCGGCTTCCTCCTGGGTGCGGAACGAGCCGGTGTGCTTGAGGCCGACGGCGTCCATCGCGTCCAGGGTCGTCTGGATCGCCGAGACGCCCCGGTCCAGGGTGTGGTTCGACGCGGTCGAGCAGGAGTCGTAGCCGACGTCGACCAGGCCCTTCGCCACCTCGGGCGGGGCCAGGAAGGCCGGGTAGCCGAAGAACGGGCCCTCCTTCGGGCCCAGCGGGACCTCCAGGTGGCACAGGGACAGGTCCGCCTTCAGCGTCTCCCGCACGCCCTCGAACAGGGGCAGGTAGGTGCGGCCCGCCGCGCCGCCGTCGGCCGTGGCCTGGTCGGTCAGGGCCGGGTGGATCAGGACGTCGCCACCCGCGGTGAGCGTGAACGACCGCGGTGGGGGCGGGCCGGACGACGAGGCCGGCACGGGGACCGAGGAGGTGACGACGACCGGGGAGCCGGTGCACGCGGACAGGGCGAATCCGGTGGCCAGCACGAATGCCGGCCACCGGACCGCACGCCTCAGCGGTGCCGCCGGCGCCGCAGGACCACGAACAGCACAACGGCCAGCGCCGCGCCCGCCACGGGGAGCGCGCGCTTCAGGACCGGTACGCCTGCGGTGTCGATCAGGTCGATCGGCTCGTCGGGAACGACTCGGAGATGCTGCTGCTGTGCCACCTCGTCAGGATCCCCGGATCCCAGCGTGCCCGCCAGGCATTCCGCGAACTGGTCGACGAGCTTGCCGCTGACCTCGGCGATCAGCCCGCGTCCCAACTGGGCCGGTCTGCCGGTGATCGCCAGGTCGGTCTCCACCTCGACGGTGTCGCCCACCTGGAACGTCACCGTGGCGGACGCCGTGCCGTTGCCGCGGGCGTCCTTGCCGGACGCCTTGAGCACGGCGCGGCGCCGCTCCTGGTCGACCTCGACGAACTCGCCGGTGCCCCGGTACAGCAGCTGCACGGGCCCGAGCTTGACCTTCACCTCCCCGCCGAACGTCCGCCCCTCGACCGAGGTGAGCTTCGCTCCGGGCAGGCACGGCGCCACCCGCTCGGGGTCGAGCAGCGCCTCCCACACCTCCTCGGCGGGGCCGGGTGAGACGAACGAGTGCGTCAACTTCATCCCGCTACCGCCGCCGTCACCGCACGACCGGTCAGGACGCGGGCCAGGTTGTCCTTGTAGGTGTCGCCGGACGAGGCCTTCAGCGCCGCCGCCGAGATCACCTCGGCCGACGCCTCCTGCCCGACCAGCGCGGACTCGACGTCCACCGCGCGCACCGGCCCGGACCCCACGTTGGTGAGGCCGACCCTGGCGGCCGCGATGGCTCCGTCGCGGACCTGCACGGCCGCCGCGACGGCGACGATCGACCACGCCTGCGCGACCCGGTTGAGCTTCTCGTAGTGCGCGCCCCAGCCCGTGTGCTTGGGCACTCGAACGTCGAGGAGGATCTCGTCGGGCGCCAGCGCCGTCGTGAAGTAGTCGACGAAGAACTCCGCCGCGGGCACCTCACGCCGCCCGCCGGGACCGGCGATGATCATCGTCGCGTCCAGGGCCAGCGCGGGGGCCAGCAGGTCGCCCGCCGGGTCCGCGTGGGCGAGCGCGCCGCCGAACGTGCCGCGGTGGCGCACCTGCGGATCGGCGACGGTGTCCGTGACCAGCTTGAACAACAACGCGTGGTCGTGGACCAGGTGGTCGCGCTGCACCTCGTAGTGCGTGGTCATGGCGCCGATCAGCAACGAGTCGCCGTCGTCGCGGACGCCGGTCAGCTCGGTCAGGCCGCCGATGTCGATCAACGCCGTCGGCGCCGCCAGTCGCATGCGCAGCACCGGCACGAGCGACTGGCCGCCCGCGATGACCTTCGCGTCCTCGCCCTCCTCGGCGAGCATCCGCACGGCTTCGTCCACGGACGACGGGAACAGGTACTTGAACTCCGCGGGGATCACGACTGACCTCCCTGCGCGTCGATCGAACCGAGCCCACCCGCTGCCACGTCGCCGGCGCCGGGGTCGCCACGCCCCTGCAACGCCGTCCACACGCGCTCCGGCGACATCGGCATCTCGATGTCGCGAACACCCTTGTGCCGCAGGGCGTCCAGCACGCTGTTCACCACGGCCGGCGTCGAGGCGATCGTGCCCGCCTCGCCGACTCCCTTGGCGCCCAACGGGTTGGACGTCGCCGGCGTCTCGGTGCGGTCGGTGATGAACGACGGCAGGTCGGCCGCGCACGGCACGAGGTAGTCCGCGAGCGTCGCCGACGTCAGCGTGCCCATCTCGTCGTGCGTCGCCTCCTCGTACAACGCCTGCGCGATGCCCTGCGCCAGTCCACCGTGCACCTGACCGTCGACGATCAACGGGTTCACGACGGTGCCGACGTCGTCCACGGCCACGTACCGGCGGATCTTCACCATGCCCGTCTCGGTGTCGACTTCCGTTGCGCACAAATGGGTTCCGTGCGGGTACGAGAAGTTGTCCGGGTCGTAGGTGGCGTCGGCGTCCATGCCGGGTTCCATGCCCTCGGGCAGGTCGTGGGCCACGTGCGCGGCCAGCACGACGTCGCCCAGCGAGCGCGCGGTCGACGTGCCGCGCACGGAGAACGACCCGGACGCGAACTCCACGTCCGCCTCATCGCACTCCATCATGTGCGCGGCCAGGGTGCGGGCCTTGGCGAGCACCTTGTCCGCCGCGTGCACCAGGGCGGTGCCGCCGACGGCCAGCGAGCGCGAGCCGTAGCTGTCCATGCCCTTGTGCGACGTGGCCGTGTCGCCGTGCAGCACCTCGACGTCCTCGAACGGCACGCCGAGCTTGTCCGCGACGATCTGCGACCACACCGTCTCGTGGCCCTGGCCGTGCGGCGACGTGCCGGTGATCACCTCGACCTTGCCGGTGGGCAGCATCCGGATCGACGCGGTCTCCCAGCCGCCGGCGCCGTAGCGCAGGGCGCCGAGCACGCGGGACGGCGCCAGGCCGCACATCTCGGTGTACGTGGAGATCCCGATGCCGAGCTGGACGACATCACCCGACTCGCGGCGCCGCTGCTGCTCCTCGCGCAGCGACTCGTACTCGAACAGCTCCATCGCGCGCGCCGTCGCGGCCTCGTAGTTGCCGGAGTCGTAGGTGAGCCCGGCGACCGAGGTGAACGGGAACTCCTCGTGCTTGATCCAGTTCAGCTCGCGGACCTTCATCGGGTCCATGTCGAGCTCGACGGCGAGCTCGTCCATCATCCGCTCGATCGCGAACGTGGCCTCGGGCCGTCCGGCGCCGCGGTAGGCGTCCGTGGGCACCTTGTTCGTGAACACGTTGGTGCACACGAACCGGTAGGCCGGGAACTTGTAGATCGCGTTGAACATGAACGCGCCCAGGATCGGCACGCCCGGCGTGACCAGGCGCAGGTAGGCGCCCATGTCGGCGAGCAGCTCGACCTTGAGGCCGGTGACCGTGCCGTCGCGGCGGGCGGACAGCGTGACCTTCTGGACCTGGTCGCGGCCGTGGTGGGCGGACAGCATCGACTCGGTGCGCGTCTCGGTCCACTTCACCGGGCGGCCCATCCGCCGGGCGACCAGCAGGCACAGCAGCTCCTCCGGCGTGACCTGGAGCTTGCCGCCGAAGCCGCCGCCGACGTCCGGCGCGATCACCCGGAGCTTGCTCTCGGAGATGCCCGTGACGGCCGACAGCATCCAGCGCAGGATGTGCGGGATCTGCGTGGCGGACCAGACGGTGAACATGCCCGCGCTGGAGTCGACGACGACCGACCGCGGTTCCATGAACGCGGGGATCAGCCGCTGCTGCCGGAACGTCCGCTCGACGACGACCTCGGCGGCGGAGATCTCGTCCTCGACGTTCGTGCCGGTGCCGGCCTCGGCGGAGTCGAAGATCCACGTCGCGCACTTGTTCGTGCCCAGGTCCTCGTGGACGAGGTCGCGGTCCCGCAGCGCCTCCTCCATGTCGAGCACGACCGGCAGGTCCTCGTAGTCGACGTCGATCTCGGCCAGCGCGTCCGCGGCGTGGTAGGCGCTGTCGGCGATCACCAGCGCCACGGCCTCGCCCGCGAAGTTGACCCGGTCGACGGCCAGCGAGGGTGCGGCCGGCGACTTCATGTCCTCGGTGATCGGCCACGCGCAGGGCAGCGAGCCCTGCTCCGCGGCGAGGTCCTCACCGGTCAGCACCAGGGCGACACCGGGCATGGCGGTCGCGCGGCTGACGTCGATGCTCGTGATGCGGGCGTGGGCGACGGGACTGCGCAGCACCGCCATGTGCAGCATGCCGGTGAGCTGCAGGTTGTCGGTCCACCGGGTGTCGCCGGTGATGAGCCGCGCGTCCTCCTTGCGGCGCCGGGCCTTCCCGATCTCCGGTTCGGCGGTGGCGGTCATTCGCCACCTACCGCGTGCGGGGTCCGCTGCTCGATCTCCGGACCGGCGCCGGGCTTCATGCTCTGCGCGGCGTCCTGGACGGCGCGGACGATGTTCTGGTAGCCGGTGCACCGGCAGAGGTTGCCCTCGAGCCCCTTGCGCACGGTCTCGTCGTCGGGATCGGGTTCGTCGGCCAGCAGGTCGATCGCCTGCATGATCATGCCGGGGGTGCAGAAACCGCACTGCAACGCGTGGTTCTGGCGAAAGGCCTGCTGCACGGGGTGCAGCTTGCCGTCGCGGGCGAGGCCTTCGATCGTCGTGACCTCGTGCCCGTTCGCCTGGACGGCGAACACCGAGCACGACTTCACGCTGTGGCCGTCCAAGTGCACCGTGCAGGCACCGCAGTTTCCGGTGTCGCAGCCGACGACGGTGCCGGTCTTGCCCAGGCGCTCGCGCAGGTAGTGCACGAGCAGCAGCCGGGGCTCGACCTCGTCGGCGTGCGTCACTCCGTCGACGTTGACCGAGATGTGCATGAACCCTCCCAGTGGTGGGTGATCATGTGACGAGGGCCACTCCAGCTTGCTCCCTGTTTGCCCGTTCAACAACCCGATCAGTGGTGAATCGGTTCACCAAGATCCACCAGACGCCTGCCGGAACCGTTCCACCGCAAGGAGATGATCTCCGCCGCGATCGACACGGCCGTCTCCTCGGGAGTCCGCGCGCCCAGGTCGAGACCGATGGGCGAGGCCAGCCGGGCAAGCTCGCTCTCGGACAGTCCCGCCTCCCTCAGCCGCTGCAACCGGTCCTCGTGCGTGCGGCGCGACCCCATCGCTCCGATGTAGCCGACCTTCAGTCGCAACGCGACCTCCAGCAGCGGCACGTCGAACTTCGGGTCGTGCGTGAGGACGGCGATCACCGTGCGTTCGTCGAGCTTGGACGCTTCGCCTTCGAGGTACCTGTGCGGCCACGCGACGACCACCTCGTCGGCCTCCGGGAAACGCGACCGCGTCGCGAACACCGGCCGTGCGTCGCACACGGTCACGCGGTAGCCGAGGAACGCGCCGAGCCGGGCCATCGCCGCGGCGAAGTCGATCGCTCCGAACACGAGCATGCGCGGCGGCGGCTCGAACGAGTTCACGAACACGCTCATGCCCTCGCCGCGGCGCTGTCCGTCCGGCCCGTACTGCAGCACGCCACTGCGGCCCGAGGCCAGCATGCCGCGCGCGTCGTCGGTGACGGCGTCGTCGATGCGCGACGACCCGAGGCTGCCGGAGCGCCGGTCCGGCCAGACGACCATGCGGCGGCCGATGCCGTCCGGGTGCTCGACCACTGTCGCGACGGCCACCGGGGCCTCCGCGCGCACGCTCTCCACGACCTCGGCGAGCTGCGGGAACGACGCCGCGTCGATCTTCTCGACGTAGATGTCGATGATCCCGCCGCAGGTCAGCCCCACGGCGAACGCGTCGTCGTCGCTCACGCCGTAGCGCTGCAGCACGGGCTCCGCGGTCTCCTGCGCGAGGTCGTAGACGGCTCCCTCGACGCATCCGCCGGACACGCTGCCGACCGCCTCGCCGTCCTGCGTCACCAGCATCGCCGCGCCCGCCGGCCGGGGCGCCGAGCTGAAGGTCGCGACGACCGTGCCGACGCCGACGGTCTCCCCGTTCGCCACCCGTTCGGCGAGGTCGTAGAGGACATCACGCACGGCGCACCTCCTTCAGCAGTTCTTCCAACGCGTGCACGCTGTGCCCGGCGACCATCGTGTCGACGTGCGGCAGCACCGCCACCACGCCGCGCTGCACCGGCGCGTAGCCCGGCTTCCCCGCGTGCGGGTTGGCCCAGACGACCTTGTGGCTCATCCGCCGCAGCCGCGCCATCTCGGTGGCGAGCAGGGCCGGGTCGCCGCGTTCCCAGCCGTCGCTGAACAGCACGACCACCGCGCCGCGCTGCCGCCACTGCTGGTTGAACCGCCGCAGCGCCTCGCCCAGCCGGGTGCCGCCCTCGTAGTCGGGGATGGCGCCGCCCGCGGCCCGCAGCGCCCGGTCGGGGTCGCGGTCGCGCAGCTGGCGGGTCACGCGGGTGAGCCGGGTGCCGATCGTGCGGACCTCGACGGGCATGGCCCGCGCGACCACGTGCGCGAACCTCAGCAGCGCGTCGGAGTAGGCCGCCATCGAGCCGGACACGTCGATCAGCAGCACGAGCCGGCGGGCCTTCACGCCCCGGCGGCGGTGTCTCGGCAACGCGATCTCGCCGCCGGTCTCGATCATCGCGCGCACCGTGCGGGCGAGGTCCATCCGCCCGCGGCGGGCCCTGCGCAGGCGGCGCGACCGGCGGCGCGGCGGGAGCGGGGTCAGCCGGGCGATCAGCGGTGCCGCGTCGAACTCGGAGATGTCCTTGTGCTTCAGCACTTCCACGTCGGACGCGGCCACGCCGACGGTCAGCGAGTCGAGCTCGACGGTCGTGCGCGGCCGGGGCGGGGTGCCGCCGAAGTACGCGCGGTAGACGGCGTCGTAGCGCGGCAGGTCGTCCGGTTCGGCGCACAGCGTGAGGCGCCCGGCCCAGTAGAGGTCGACGTGCTCGGTGGCCCGCAGGAACGCCTGGACGCGGTCGGGCCCGCACTGCAGCCCCGCGTCCCGCAGGACGCCCGTGAACCCGACGCAGGCCTCCGTCATCCGACGATCGCGCTCCCGATCACGCGGTCCGCGTCCTCCCGGTACTTCAGGACGGCGCCGAGCGTCGTCGCGTCGGGTTCGGTGCGGCCGAGCGCCTGCAACGCCCGCGCCCAGTCGAGCGACTCGGCCACGCCCGGCGGCTTCATGAGGTCGAGGCCCCGCATCTGCTGCACGGCCTCCGCGACCCTGCGCGCCAGCCGGTCGTCCAGACCGGGCAGCGTGCGGCGCAGGATCGCGATCTCGCGGTCGAGCGCCGGGTGCTCCAGCCAGTGGTAGAGGCAGCGGCGCTTCAACGCGTCGTGCACCTCGCGGGTCCGGTTCGAGGTCAGCACGGTCAGCGGCGGCGTCGTGGCCCTGATCTCGCCGAACTCGGGGATGCTGACCGCGTTCTCGCTCAGCACCTCCAGCAGGAACGCCTCGAACTCGTCGTCGGCCCGGTCGATCTCGTCGACCAGCAGCACGCACGGCGCGGTCTCCAGCGCCTGCAGCAACGGTCTGGCCAGCAGGAACCGTCGCGTGTAGAGGGAGGCCTCGTCCACCTCGCCGCGCGTCTCGAGCACGCGCAGGTGCATGAGCTGCCGCGGGTAGTCCCAGTCGTAGAGGGCCTGGGTGGCGTCGATGCCCTCGTGGCACTGCAACCGGATCAGCGGCACGTCCATCGCCCTGGCGAGCGCCAGCGCGAGCGACGTCTTGCCGGTGCCGGGCTCGCCCTCGAGGAACAGCGGCCGTCCCATCGCGACCGCGAGGAACGCCGCCGTGGCGACACCGCCGTCCGGCAGGTACCCCGCGCGGTCGAGCCCTGCCGCGAGCTCCTCAGGGGACTCCATGAGCCTCAGCGTACGACTACCGTGGGGGTATGGCGTCGGTGAAGAAGGTCCAGATCACGTTCGACTGCGCGGAACCCGTGCGCGTAGCCGAGTTCTGGAGCCAGGTGCTGGGCTACGACGCACCGCCCGAGAGCGACGGTTCGTGGTCCGCGTGCGCCGACCCGACCGGCGAGGGCCCGCGGTTCTACTTCCAGCGCGTTCCCGAGGGCAAGGTCGTCAAGAACCGGGTGCACGTCTGCGTGCGGGCCGGCACCGGACTAGTGGGCACCGAACGCCTCGCCGCGTTGCAGGCGGAACGGGCCCGGCTGGAACCGCTGGGCGCGACGCTGGTCCGCGTGATGGAGGCCGACGAGGAGAACGAGTCGTGCATCGTCATGCGGGACGTCGAGGGCAACGAGTTCTGCCTCGACTAGACGCCTCCCGCGAACCGCATCGAAGGCGAAGCCGAGCAAGGCGATGCCGAAGGCGAGCAAGGCG
>NZ_JBHXCW010000152.1:0-19350 GCF_042725365.1 Lentzea sp. NPDC060358
GCTTGACACCCCTCCTCGCGTGCAGCAAGAGCTGAGGCGCGACTCGTGACGGGGCCCCACCGCCTGGCCCCCTTGCTGGTGCGGGTGTTCGGACTGCTCGCCTTCGGCTTCGCGTCGCTCGTCGTGCGCGACTGTGTGATCCATTTCTCCTGTCCCCCGAAAGAGGGGCGGTGTGTTGCACCTTTTCTGGGGCGAATTGCTCCGATCGAGCGAGTAAAGGTTGTGACCCTCAGAGATTTCCGTGCACCCGATGGGGGGAACACCCCCGCGCATTGGGACGGTGTGGTTTGCTGGCGGTAGGCTTCCGCACCGTTGTTCGCCGAGCAGGTCAGGTGGATCGATTTGCCGAGCCAGGACGACGTGAGACCGTCACGCCCCAAGGGTCGTGACGAGCTGGCGCGCGACTGGGCTGTCCAGGTTGGCCGCACTTCCTACATTCCGCTGTCTGCCGCCAAACTCACTGAAGAGTTGCACGAACTGCTGAACGTCGTGGCCGAGGCGGTTGCCGAGGACCCCGCTCTCGCGGCTGTGGTCGGCACCCGGTTGGTGGAGATCCACTGCGTCGGCGCCGAGAGTCTCAGCCGGTCTGTCGAGGTGCTGGCCGAGTTCGTCGTGCAGGAGGGGGCCGACGCGCGCACGACCGCCCATGTCATCGGGGCTGTGTCTGCCGCGTACACGGCGGCCATCCAGGCGTTCGTGCTGGAGCAGCAGGAGAGTGTCAGCCAGGCCTTGTTGCGGGCCAACCGGGCTGTGCAGCTCGATCTCCAGGCCAGCGAGGAGCGGTTCGAGGACATCTTCACGCACTCGTCGACCGGGATCGCGATGGTCGGGCTCGACGGGGCGTTGGAGCGGGCCAACGAGGCGTTGTGCACGATCCTGCGGCGCGAGGACGTTGCCGGGATGACGCTCACCGACCTGATCGCGCCCGCCGACCTGCCGCTGGTCAACGACGCCCTCGCCAGTCTGCGGTACGGGCGGATGCGGCGGATCGAGGAGCGGCCCCGGCTGATCGACCGGGACGGCGAGCACTTCCGCGTGCTGCTCGCGGCCACCATGCAGAAGGACACCGACGACAACCCCCGGCACTACGTGCTGATGATCGACGACGACAGCCAGCTCACGCTGCTCGGCGGGCGGTTGCAGTACCAGTCGTTGCACGACGCGTTGACCGGGCTGCCCAACCGGCAGTACCTCACGACCCGGCTGGAGTCGTTGCTGCACAGCGACATCGAGCACGGGGTCACGCTCTACCACCTCGACCTCGACGCGTTCGCGGTGATCACGGACGGGCTCGGGCGGGAGGTCGGTGACAAGGTGCTGCGGCTCGTCGCCGAGCGGTTGAGCGCGGTGTTCTCCACCGAGAAGGCGATGGTCGCGCGCCTGGAGGGCGACGAGTTCGCCGTGCTCGTGGAGAACGGGCCGGACACGCCGGACGTCGACACGACGATCCGGATGATCGAGCACGAACTGGCCGAGCCCGTCTACTTCGGCGAGCACGGGGTCGCCGTGTCGGCGACCATCGGGGTGCTGCCGCGGTTGCACTGCGGCGACCGGCCGGCCGAGGTGCTGCGGGCGTCGGACATGACGTTGCGGCGGGCCAAGCGCAGCGGGCGGCGGCAGTGGGGGCTGCACGACGCCATGCAGGACAAGAAGGAGCAGGACCAGTTCGCGCTCGCCGCCGTCATGCCCGGTGCGTGGGAGAACGGCGAGATCGAGGTCGTGTTCAACCCCGTCATGATGCTCGACGGGTCCGGGCGGGTGTGCGTCGAGGCCGAGCTCAACTGGCGCCACCGCGACGCCGGGCTGATCGAGCACGAGAAGTGCGCCTCGATGGCCGAGCACACCGGGCTGATGCTGCCGCTCGGCGAGTGGATGTTACGTCGCGCCGCGGAGACCGCCTGCCGGTACGAGGAGATGCTCGCGGTGTGCCTCACCGAGAGCATGGCGAAGAGCCCCGACCTCGTCCGGGACGTGCGGAGGGTGTTGGCGGACACCGGGTTGCACGCGTCGCGGCTGCTGCTCGGCTTCCCCGTGCACGTGCTCGCCGACGAGGAGAGCGAGGCCGCCGACAACCTCGACGTGTTGTCGGACATGGGAATCCACATCGGTGCGCGCGACTTCTCCGGTTCCACGGCGGAGATCGAGCTGGTGCGCTCTCTCGGTGTGAGGGCCGTGCGGGTGAAGGGGCGCTCGCAGAAGCCGGACGGGCTGGTGTCGCACGTGCTCAGCGACCTCGTCGGGTTCGTGCACGAGGCCGGGGGCATCGTGGTCGTCGACGCGGTCGAGGACGCTGAGCAACGTGACTGGTGGACTGAGCTCGGCGCCGACGCCGGGGTCGGGCCGGTGTTCTGCGTGGAGCCGACTACGGAGTGGCCCGTCGCGGGGTGAGGTGCACCAGCACCAGCGCGAAGCCCGCGATGGTCACCATCCGCAGGGCGGCGGTGATGCCGTTCCAGTCCTTCGACTGCCACATCGCGAACCATTCGCCGCCGATCGTGATGAAGCCGCCGAGGAACAGCGCCACCACCATCAGCAGGCCGGTGGACGCGAGCCTGCGCGCGCTGTCCTCCCGGTCGCGGACGTAGGCGACGGTGCCCGCGGTCAGCAGGACCGCGGCGATCGCCTCCCACACGATGATCACGACGTAGACGGCGGTGACGACGGCGGGACTGGTGATGGCCCGCCACTTCAGGCCCTCGCCGAACGTGGTGTCCATGGCGAGGACGTGCTGCACGAACGCCTCGTTGGTGCTGTAGTCCGTGACGTTCCCGAGCACCACGAGAAGCATGTTGAGCGCGATGAACCCCACGGTCACCGCGACGACCGCGCGTAAGCTGCCGACCCGAGCAAGAAGACGCATGGCGCGGACAGTAACCGATGAGGTGCGGCCCGTTCGCGGGTTCCGCCGATCAGCCGCAGGGATCCCGGAACTCCAGCTGTGGCAGGCGTTCCGCCCACAGCGCCGGGGTGAGCGCACCCCGTGTCGTCGTGCAGATCCGGGTGATCTCGTGCTCGACGTCGAGGTCCCAGAGCAGCACCACGCCGTCGGCGTTGCCGGTCGCGAGCAGCCTGCCGCGCGGTGAGAACTGGACGAGCGGCTCCGCGGCCCAGTCGCCGGTGAGCTGCTGGCCCAGGTAGGACGGGGCGGCGGGGTTCGTGATGTCCCACAGCCGGAACGTCCGGTCGGCGCTGCTGCTCGCGAGCAGCCCGCCGTCCGCGCTGATCGACACCGAGCTGACGGTGCCGGTGTGCCCGTGCAGTTCGCTGATCTGCACCGGGTGCTCGCGGTCGCGCACGTCGAAGAGCCGGATCACCTTGTTCTGCCCGGACGTGACCAGCGTCCCGCCGTCGGCGGTGAAGATCGCCTGCAGCACGACCTGGGGGTCCTCGATCGGCGCGCCCAGCTGACGCGGGTTTCCCGGATCGCTCACGTCCCACAGTCGCACGGTCCGGTCGCTGCTCGCGGTGGCGACCGTGCGGCCGTCCGGGCTGAACACCGCCTCGTTGACGTAGCCGTCGTGGCCGGTCATCGGGTCGCCGAGCGGCACGGGCCGCGCCGGGTCGCGCACGTCCCACAGCCGGACCGACTCGTCGGTGTCGTTGGTCAGCAGCACCTCGCCGTCCGGGCGGAACGCGACCTGCGCGGAGAACCGGTTCGGCAGGACGATCGGTTCGCCGAGCTGCTTGGCGTGCACGGGGTCGGCGACGTCCCACAGGCGCACGGTCTGGTCGCCGCCCGCCGTCGCGAGCACCTTGCCGTCCGGGCGGAACACCGGCGGGCTCACCGTGCGGTCGTGGCCGGTCAGCGGCGGGCCGAGCTGCCGGGGGTGGTGCGGGTCGGCGACGTCCCACAGCCGCACGGTCTTGTCGCCGGACCCGGTCGCGATCACCCGGCCGTCGCCGCGGAAGGCCGGCACCGGCACGTGCGAGGTGTGACCGAGCAGCATCGACCGCGGCAGCGACCACAGGTGCACGGCGTTCTCCTGCGCGCCCGTCGCGAGCGCGCCGCCGTCGGGGCTGAACCCGATCGCGAACAGGGTGCTGCCCGGCGCGGAGAGGGGCTTGCCGAGCGTGCTGGGCGAAGCCGGGTCGGCCAGGTTCCACAGCCGCACGGTCGTGTCGGAGGACCCGGAGGCGAGCACGCGGCCGTCCGGGCTGAACTTCACCGACCACACCGACCCCGTGTGGGCCGCCAGCGGCTGGCCGACCGGGTCCTGCGTCCGCGGGTCCCACAGCCGCACGGTCTTGTCGTCGCCACCGCTCGCGAGCAGCGTCCCGTCCCCGCTGAACGCCACGGTGTGGATGCCGAGGGTGTGCCCGGTCATCGGCTTGCCGATCGCGGTCCGCGTGGCGACGTCCCACAGCCGCACGGTCTGGTCGTCGCCGGTCGTGGCGAGGGTTGTGCCGTCCGGGTTGAACGCGAGCGAGCGGACCGCGGCGGTGTGGCCGCGCAGCGGGTCGCCCACCGGATTGGTGTTCGCCGGGTCGCGCACGTCCCACAGGCGCGCGGACCTGTCCTCGTTCGCCGCCGCGAGCAGCGTGCCGTCCGGGCTGAACTCGAGCAGGTAGGTGGGGCCGTTGCCGGTCTCGATGGTCTTGAGCGGCGTGGGCGAGTCGGGCTTCGTGACGTCCCAGAGCCGGATCGTCGCATCCTGGCCGGTGGTGGCGAGCGTGCGGCCGTCCGGGCTGAAGACGGCCGAGCTCAGCCAGTCGGTGTGGCCGGTGAGGACGGCGACCTGCCTGGGGTTGCCGCGGTCCTCGACGTTCCACAGCCGTGCGGTGCGGTCGTAGCTCGCGGTGGCGAGGAGCGTGCCGTCCGGGCTGAACGTCGTGAGGTAGACCGCCCCCGTGTGCCCGGCGAGCGGCACGGCGAGCGGGACCTGCTGGGTGTCGAGCAGCTTGGCGTTCACGGCCTGGTCGTCCGGGCGCATCCGGTGCGCGACGAGCCAGAGCTGGGCCGACAGCGACGGGTCGGACGCCGAGACGCGGTCGGCCTCCGCGACGACCTGCCGGAACCGGGCGTCGTTGCGCTGCTGCACGGCCATCACCGCGGCGCCGGCCGCGATCAACGCGAACACCGCCACGAGCACGACGGCCGACCGGCGCAGCCAGACGCTCTTGCGGTGCTGGCGTTCGGACGTGCGCACGAACTCCTTCGCCACCGCGGTGACGTCCTGCTGCTGCCGCGCGCCCTCGAGCCGTGCGCCGCGGTAGAGCAACGACGAGTCGCGGTCCTGCGTGGACCACGTGGCCGCGTCCTCCTCGAGCCGCTGCCGGATGAGGTTGCCCGCGCGGTCCTCGTCGATCCAGCCGCGCAACCGGGGCCACGCGTGCAGCAGCGCCTCGTGCGTGATCTCCACCGAGGCGGCGTCGAGCGTGATCAGCCGGGCCTGCGTGAGGACCTCGAGAGCGCGTTCGGTGGCGGCGAGGTTGGTACTGGCCTCCAGCAGGCTGTGGCGGCTCGACCGGCGGCGGGTGTCCTGGGTGTCGTCGCCGACCCTGACCAGGCGCAGCAGCAACTGCCGCGCGGCGGCCCTCGCCGGTTCGTCGAGGTCGGACCAGGCCCGTTCGGCCGTGGCGGCGACGGCGCCCTGGATGCCGCCCGCCGCCCGGTAGCCGGAGATCGTGAGCCGGCCGGCCTGCCGGCGTTGCCAGGTGACCAGCAGGGCGTGGCTGAGCAGCGGCAACGCACCCGCGTCGTAGGCGTCCTTGCCGCGGCGGTTGTGCGCGCCCAGGTCGCGCAGCATGAGGTCGACGAGCCCCGGTTCGAGCTGCAGGCCCGCGGCCTTGGCCGGGTTCGCGACGGCGTCGCGCACCTCGGCGGCCGACATCGCGCCGAGCACCATCTGCCGGTTCTGCAGCGCCTCGGCGAGCTCGGGGAAGTCGAGGCAGCGCGCGTAGAAGTCGGCCCGCACGCCCAGCACGACCGAGGTCGTCTCCGCCGCCGCGTGCAGCGCGTGCACGAAGATCCGCAGCCGGTTCTCGTCGCCGCCGAGCGTGAACGCCTCCTCGAACTGGTCGACGATCACCACCCGGTCGCCGACCGCGATCCGCACGTCGCGCGCGAACTCCGTGAACACCTCGCACCCGGCCGCCGCCTCCAGCGTGGGAATCAGTTCCGGCACCTGGAGCGCGAGTTCCTTGAGCGGATCCGTACCGGGGGAGAGAATGACGACTTCTTTGCCGAGACGGGGGAGAACGCCCGCTTTCATGAGACTCGACTTCCCGGCGCCGGAAGCACCGACGAGCATCGTGATCCCGTTTCCGGCCAACCGCTCGAGAAGCGCGTTCGTCGCCCTTTCCCGCCCGAAAAACCAATTCGCGTCCTGCGGCCCGAACGCGCTCAACCCCATGTAGGGGCAAACGGCGCTGTCTTCCTGCGGCGGCGTTTCCGCGTCGGTGACGGGACTGGCCAGCGCCTCTTCCCACAACGCGCGCCACGAGTCGATTTCGTAAAGCCCGTCGATCGCCGGCTGGGGTTTCCGCTTGCGTGCCTCGCCGACGAGGATCTCGAGCACGGCGCTGAGCCCGCTGAACCGCGCGGGCACGTTGCGCCCGCGCCGCCAGTCGCTCACCCGCTGCGCCGGTACCCGGACCGGCCGCCCCTGGTCGTCCGTCCGGCGGGCACGCGTCACCGACTCCGTGACCCGCTTCAGCGGCGGGTCGCCAGCCTCCGCGTAGAGCAGCGCGAAGCGCTCCGCGAAGACGCCACGGGGTCCCAAGCCGCCTCCACCTCGTCCGGACCGGAAAACGAGGACCGCCCGCCTGAGCTGCGACGCGCACACCGGACAGGCCGTCAGCACCCCACCCTAACGAGGTGGTCTGACAACCTCGACTCCACGTCCATCACGAGAACGGGAGACCGTCGCAGTGGTAGTGGCCAACTGGGGAATCGTGTCCGCGGCTGAGGAGCGCTGGGGGTCTCCTCAGCCGTGGCCTCGGCCGAGCGAGTGGCAGGGCGCGGCCTGCTAGCTCAGGCGCTCCTCCACAGCGCGTCCGCCTCGGGCTGCCGGGGCTGGACCCGGTTCGGGTCGGGCGGGTAGACCTCGGTCGGCAACGTCACGTAGGTGATGGCGTCCGGTTTCAACGCGGTGAGCTTCCCCGCGAGATCCGCCAATTTCGGAATGGACCCGATCCCGGTGTCGGTCACGATGGACTTCGTGAGCACGTCGGCGAGTTCCAGCGTTTTCTGCGGACTGCCGAGCCAGTTCTCGTCGGAGATCTTCTCGCTCAGCGCCCGCATGAACAACTGCTGGTTCACGATGCGGTTGAGGTCGCTCCCGTCACCGATGCTGTACCGCGTCCGGACGAATCCGAGCGCCTGCGCTCCATCGAGTGTGGACGGCCCGGCCGGCACGTGCAGCCCGCTCTTCTCGTCGTCGATCGCCTCGGGTAAAACGATGCCGACACCCCCGAGCCGGTCGATGACGTCGCGGAAACCGTTGAAGTCGATCTGCACGAAATGATCGATCCGAACACCGCTCATCAACTCGACCGTCGCCACCGAGCACGCCGCCCCACCGGTGCTGAACGCGCTGTTGAACATCGCGATCGCCGCGGGCGGCTCACCCCCGCACTGAGGCCGCGGCACCATGGTGTCGCGCGGGATGCTCACCACCCGTGCCTGGTCGCCCGCGGAGTTGAGCTGGACGACCATGGCGGTGTCGGACCGCCCGTCGTCCTTGCCGAGCAGCAGGATGTTGAGGGGCCGGCCAGGCGTCGCGGGAGGCCTGGGGTGGGTGATCTCCTCGGCGAGATCGACGGTCTTGAGATTGCTCTCGAGCCGCCAGTACGAACCCCCGGCCACCACGCCCGCGGCGATGACGACAGCGGCCCCCGAGACCCCGAGCCATCGTTTCAAGTGGACGCTCACACCACCCAACGGTCCCGGTCGTTTGTCCGGATCGCGTAGGCGCCTTGTCAGGGTTGTGCAACAGCCTCCGGGTCTGGCGCTGCTGGCCTCGCTCAGCGATCCTTAACTCGTCGTCCTTCGCGAACCGGGAGCCGCCGTCGTGTTCCGAGCAGCGTTCCGCCGCAACCTGGAGTCGCGCGAAGCCGAGATCGCCCGGCAGGTCTTCGGCGACGCCCTGGACATCTCCGCCCTGCGCCTGGCCGAGGGCGGTCTGCTGGGCAGCTTCGGCGTGGCCCGCACGTTGCCGCGGGTCGTCACCTTCCCGCGCGGCGTCCTCACGACGCCCCAGCACCAGGCCCGGTTCGAGCGCTGGCTGGTGCACGAGTTGACGCACGCCTACCAGTACCAGCACGGGCGGAGCGTTCTCAGCCTGCTGCCCACCGCAGTCGCCGGGTTCTTCCGGAAGGGGATCTACGACTACGGCGGGGTGGAGGGGCTGCGCGGTCGGTCGTTCGGGGACTTCAACAGCGAGCAGCAGGCCAACATCGTGGCTGACTACTACTACCTGAGCACTTATGAGCCTTCACGCGACCTTTCGGCTTATGAGCCGTACATCAGGCACGTGCGCGCTGGTCTGTGACGTGGCTGGTAAAGATCAAGCTCCGACCGCGTTGCCGCTGGTCAGAGCTTGATTTCACCCGGCGAAAGGTGGTGCCCCAGGCAGGATTCGAACCTGCGACACACGGTTTAGGAAACCGATGCTCTATCCCCTGAGCTACTAGGGCTGGCGACAGCAGTCTAGCGGGGTGCCGCCACGGAGTTGACCAGCGCCCCCACCAAGCACACGAAGCTCACTGGCAGCAGGCGCGCTCACGCACCGTGAGGGACCGAACGAGATGCGTGCCGCCGTTGGAGGGAAGTGAGCGAGAGCACCTTCAGTTGTGAAGAAACGTCAGGTACGCAGGGGTCGTGAGCAGACCGTGGCCCGACTTCCGTCCTGGTCCCGTGGGTGCCGTCAAGGCCTGGTGGCGGCGGCGGGTGCCCAGGGGCGCTGACGACTTCACGTTCGTCCCGCCGTCGAGCAGTCACCAGCAGGAGTTCGCCACGCCGTTGGTCAGTGCGGTGTACGGGCTGGACTTCCAGCTCACGATGACGGTCGTGTGGCGGCTCGATCTCGCCACCGGCTTGCGGCACAACTCGCCCAAGAGCGCTGCCATCCACCACGTGTTGCAGCGGGCCAAGGAGATCAGCGGCAAGGCCATGCTGGTCCACCACGCTGCTCTGCAGGTGCAGTTGGGGGACGAGCTGGCCGTGGAACGGCAGGTGCCCGGCACGCACATCTGGGCTCGCGCCGAGAACGTCAAGGTCGGCGTTCAGGACGACGACCTCGAGATGGCCCGCAAGCACATCGAGCTCCTGCGGAACTCCACGTTCAAGCTCGCCGAGCGGGACGTCGAACGGGCCGAGATCCGCTACCTGCGCGACGAGGTGCTGACGGACGTCGGTACCGCCACGATCTGGTGGTTGCAGCGCAACGGGTACCAGGTCGAGGAGGCCGTGAAGCTGTCCAGCCACCTGGCCGAGCTGGTGCAGATCGCTCAGCGGCAGCCTTCGACGCACTGGGCCGAGTCGCTCGTCAGCAGTGTCGAGCGGGCCATGCCCGAGCTCGGGGACGCGCACCGGGCCGACCTGCGGCAGCACCTGGCCAAGGCGCTCGGCGTGTTCGGCGGGTCGCGGGTGGCGGCCGAGTTCGCGGACCAGGTGGGGCTGCCGGCCGGCGAACCGCACGTGAACGGGCAGCACACGAACGGACACGTCTAGGCTGGCTCGGGTGTTGACCGAACTTCGCAGTGCCGCGGTGGTCGCCGGGCTGAGGACGCTCGCCCGGCTCACGCCCTATGCCGAGGCTGAGCTCCTCGGGCTCGGAAAGGTCGTCAAGCCGGGGGACGTGTGCATCGACGTGGGGGCCGCTCTCGGGCTCTACACGGTGACGCTGTCCCGGCTCGTTGGTCCACAAGGGACTGTGCACAGCGTCGAGCCGCTGGTGTTCGCGCACCCGACGCTCTCGTACCTGCTGCGGCCCCGCGAGGGGCGCAACATCCGCCGGCACTCCGTGGCGCTCGGCGCCGAGGAGTCGGGGCGGGAGGTCATGAGCGTTCCGGTGCGGCACGGGAATCCCGTCACCGGGCGGTCGTTCCTCACGGCCGGGGCGGACGGGCTCGGGTCCAACGAGGAGTTCGACCAGCACCTCGACGTCGTGGTCAGGACGGACACGCTGGACCACTTCGTCGAGGAGAACCGGATCGCGCGGCTCGACTTCGTCAAGGCCGACGTCGAGGGGGCCGAGCTGCGGGTGCTCGAGGGCGCCAAGGGGACCATCGAACGGCTCAAGCCCGCGTTCCTGCTGGAGATCGAGGAACGCCACGTCGAGCGCTTCGGGTACCACGCCGAGGACGTCGCGGACTTCCTGACCGAGCGCGGGTACCGGATGTTCACCTGGCACGGCGGGGAATGGGTGCCGACGCGCGCCATCGGGGACGAGGTCAGGAACTACCTGTTCAAGGCCTAGGCTGCGCCAGTCGGGCGAAGATGGGCGGTTCGCTGCACAACTCGAACCCACCTCGCGTTGAGTCGGCATGCAGGATGGTGTGGAGTTCGCTCGCTTGAGCCTCGGACTGCTTGTTGCCGTAATGTTGCCGGTCACGTTGAGCCGGCGCGGCTCGCGGCTTTGGCTGTGCGTCGCGATGTCGCTGAGCTACGGCGCATACGTGGTGTTTCCGGTGTTGGACGGCGTCGCGGCCGTGGTGTCGTGGTTGTCGGCCGGCGCGGCAACGGTGGTCCTCGTGGCACTGGGACGTCGCGCCGGGGAACAACCGGTCTCGGTGAAGCCTCGTGCGCCGGTCAGGGTGGTGCTGCAGCGGATCAGAGCGCAGTGGTGGCCGTTGACCGTGCTCGTCGTGCTCGTTGCCACGTTGCTCGTCGTGCTGATCAGCAGCCGTGGGACGCACGCGATCGATTTGCTGTCCGGGGCGATCCGCGACCACCGGTGGTCTGTCGTGCTGTCCGGCCTGATCGCGGCCGTCTTCCTGAGTGACGACTTGATCAGAGTCGTGCTCAGGCCCACCATGGCCGCGCTCACCGTGGAAAGGGTCGACGTGGCTGCCCTGCAGCCCACGAGCCTGCACATCGGGTGGTTGGAGCGTGCGCTTGTCTTCGTGCTCATCGCGGGTGGGCAGGCCGATGCCGCCGCGCTGGGCATTACGATCAAGGCGTTGTTCCGCCTCGGTGACGGGAGCCAGGATCGTCACGTGCTCACGGAGTACTACTTGATTGGTACCTTGACCAGCGTTGTACTCGCGACCGTGGTAGCGGTTGTGGTGCGGATCGGGCTGGGACTGTCCCCGCTCTGAGGGGGACCATGAACAAGTTCTGGGAACATCGGTACTTCCGGGAGCTCGCGGCGCTCAACCTTCCGGCCGGCGACTTCGCCGTGACGGGGAGCGGAGTGCTGTTCGCACACGGGCTGATCGACGACCCGCACGATCTCGACGTGCTGAGCCGCGGTCTCGCATGGCAACGAGTCACACAGCTTGCGGCACCCCAACCGATGCCGCTGACGGACGGCGAACAAGTCGTGATCGGACGATTGGAGTTCGTCGACCGGTGGTTCGCTGACCGCTGGGACGTCGACGAACTCATCGATGACGCTGATGTCCTGCATGGTGTCAGGTTCGTGCGGCTCGATGTCATCAGGGCTACGAAGATGATGCTGGGGCGGCCGCGAGATGTGGAACACCTGGCGCAGCTGGAGGAGCGAGCCCGGAAGAAGTAGAGGACGCCGACCCCTGGGGGTGGATCGGCGTCCTCATCTCGAAGGCCTACAAGCTGTAGACCTCAAGCTCGTACAGGGAGTATCCGTACCGGGTGGCCCGCTGGGTACCCGTCATCCGGAGGTATCTCGCTTCCTGTGGCGTGAACGCTACGACATCGTCGCCACCATCGCCAGCGCTTGTGCTGAAAACGTTGCGCCAGTTCGTTCCGTCATTGGAAAGCTCGATGCGGTACCCGCTGCCGTACGACGACTCCCAGCGCAACACAGTGCGACCGATCCGTTGCGCAGAGCCGAGATCCACCTGGATCCACTGGGTGTCGCTCCAGTCGCTCGCCCAGCGGGACGACGGATTCGTGTCCAATGCATGCGACGGCGGAAGGGTGTTCCAGCCCTTCTCGTACGACGACGCGGTGGCGACGCCGGCGGTCGCCAGGTTGCCGATGTTCTGGCCGCGGCGGGACGGGAACTGCACGACCTGCTGGAACGTCGGGCGGTTCTGCCAGTGGATCTTGTCGTGGGTGATGCCTCCCATGGCGCGGTGGATGATCGTGTCGGCGCACCACTGGTCGCCGGCGGCGCAGTCGGCGTCACCGGGGTAGACCTGGTCGGACGGCTTGGCGATGGCGGTTTGCAGCGACGTCACCAGCGCCGTGCGGCAGCCCGCCAGCGTGCCGCCGCCGCAGTAGGTCTGCGGGAACGCGCCCTGGACCTGGTCGCCGAGGACCTGGCGCAGGTCCTTGTCCACGTAGCCCCACCAGCCGTACTGGAACGAGGAACCCTTGTGCGGCGCGGCTCCGTGCGTGTCGGACGGAGCCTCGTCGACCTGCACCGCGTTCACCAGCGCGCCGTACAGCCCATCACCGAGCGACGTTTTGAACTGCGCCTCCACGAGCAGCGGCCACCAGGCATCCAGAATCCGAATCGCGTCGGCGTGTGCGTAGGACTTGCTGCCCCTCGCCGTCTCCTTTCGCAACGAACCCGAGCGCTGCCAGTCCTTCAGCTTCTGCACGGCCGGCGCCAGCGCCGCGTCGACGGGTGCGGACTCCACTACCCGCAGCAGTTCCGGCAGCACCTCCTGGGCGCGCAGGTCGGCCACGGCCGCCTCGGCCATCGCGCGGGTCAGCGACGCGCGCGTCACCTTTTGCCCTGACGCGACCAAAGCTCGCACGCGAACGTCCAAAAGGTCACCGCGGTGCACGGAGCTGTGGCCGAAGCCGCCGAAGGTGAAGTCCTTCGCCTGCTTGTTGTTCCACGAGACGTAGTAGTCCTGGTTGATCGAGTTCGGGTGCCCGGCGAACGGCAGCACGGCCGAGGTGTTCTCGTCGCCGTTCCAGTCCACCCACTCGTACTCCGCACGGCCCCACGTCGGCAGGTTCGGATCCACAGTGGACCGGCGGACGGGGTTCAGGCCCGAGTTGTAGTACGCGATGTCGCGGGAGTCGGCGTAGAACCAGTTGAACGCGTACCCGATCTTGTCGGCCGCCCGCTGGAAGTCGGCGGCCGACCGGATCGCGCCGGGGTCGTTGAGCTCCTGGAACCCGATGATCGAGTCGACCTCGTGCATGTACGTCGAACGCAGTGTCGTGTACGCGACGACCTTGCCGCCCACGGTCGCACGGCTCGTGACGAGGCCGTACTTCGTCCGCCACATCACCAGCGTGTACGAACCCGCCGGTGTTCCGTCGGCGACGGTCGGCTTCCACGCGTTCTTGCGCTCCAGGCGTTCCATCGGCAGGCAGGCGCCGTGGAACACGTACGACGTCGAGGCCTTCGTCGCCGGGGAACCGTCGGCGTTGCACAGCTCGACGGCGTAGGTGTCGATGATGTCCTGCGCCGACGAGGTCGCGCTCCACGAGTAGTCGACGCCGCGGCCGAGCTGCACGTACATCGAGACACCGGCGAACGAGACGCCGCGCGACCGCACACCGGGGCCGTTCAGCTCCTGCAGCATCAGCAGCTGCGGCGCGAAGTACCCGGTCTGCGGGCCCCACACGGCGATCGGGTTGCCGGAGTCGGTGTGCGCGCCGGAGACCGCCAGCGCGTTGGACATGCCGTGCTTCTTGTTGAGCAGGTCCGCGGGCAGGACGCCGTCCTCGAAGATCCCGCGAGCACGAGCGACGTCCTCGGGGGCGGCCACGGAGACGGCCGCGCCCGTTCCGCCCACCTCGTCGTAGACCATCCGCTCCGGGGTGGTGCTGCCGGAGTCGGGCAGCGCCACGCCCTGCGGCGCCGCGGGGGAGGCCGAGTAGGGGAACGACTGTCCGTTGTGGAGGGTGAGCACGGCCTCCGGGTCGTTCTGCGCCCGGAACGCCTTCCACACCTGCTCGCCCGCGGTGGCACCGTACTTGTTCTGCGCGGCCAGCTTCACCAGCGCCGACTGCACCTCGCCGCCGCCACCGGCGCCGAACAGGCCGCCGACCACGGACGCGATCGCCACCATGTCGGTCGCCTTGAACGGCTGGATGTCGTTCCAGTTCGTGATCGCGTCGGCGTGCCCGGTCAGCACGTACTCGCCGGGGAAGTTCCGCGCCGACACGGACTGGGTCACGTAGGCGTTGATGCCGGCGATGTAGTCGTCGACGTCGGCCACCGCCTGCCGGCCCCGCGCGCCACCGCGGGCCGCCGCCGTCTCGATCTGCTTCTGCAGGTCGGCCTCGGTGTAGGGGATCTGGTTGTAGAAGCTCTGCTCCAGCACGCGGTTCGACGGCGCGCCGCCCGCGAACCCGGAGAGCTGACCGCGGCCGAGGTGGCGGAACAGGTCCATCAGCCACAGCCGGTCCTGCGCGGCCGCGAACCCGGCGCCGAACATCGTCCCGGACCGGGTGGTGCCGGTGATGTGCGGCATGCCGATCTTCTTGTCGCGCACGATCGTCACGTCCGCGCGCGGCTTGACCGTGCTCTCGACCTGGTCGGACGGCACGCCGAACGACGCGTCGTTGAAGAAGCTGGTCAGCTGGTCGTTCGTCAGGCCGCCGTAGCCGGAGACCAGGGCGTCGTACTTGCCCAGCTGGTCGGCCGAGTGCGCGGGCCGCGTGCCGAACGCCTTGTGGGTGAGGATCTCGGCGAGGGTCGCGTTGCCGTTGTTGCCGGGCGGCACGATGTCGCCGCACTGCCCGAGGCAGTAGTCGTCGGCGGCGAACGCGGCCGCGCGCGGTTCCTCGGCCTGGGCGGTGGACGGGACGATCAGAAGGGAGGCGGTGACGGTGGCGATCGCCAGCAGGGACGTCACCGGATTGGCTCTCCGCATCGCGCGAAGCTCCTCTCCGTGCAGGGCAGGGCTCTTGTGACGCACGTTACTTTCCGGTACCGCTATCGCGAAAGACCTTCGCGTTTGCGGGATGCCCTCGACAGGGCTGTATCGGTCTAGAACATCATCTGGATCAAAACGACGGATGGGCAGAACTTCTGAATCGGATTACCCGGCGTGCATCCGTGTTTCGGTACGCGATTCCATCAAGTGGGATATCGATGTTTGGTCACTCTGAGTTCCGTCAGCCACGCTCAACTCCAGGTGAAGCGCTTACGCAGTGAAGTCGGGCTTCAATTCCGGTAACTGTGAACGTCCGCGGTGATCTCGAAAATCGGTTACCACATGATGAGATAACTGAGAATTAACGTGACCTTCGGCTGTTGTACGCGAAGATCACGAACATGTGGGAGCGCGGAACGCCAATGCGGGAGGCGTCGTGATCAAGGTTCTGCTGGCCGACGACGAGGACCTCGTCCGTTCCGGTCTTCGCATGATCCTGAGCAGTGTCGGGGACATCGAGGTCGTCGCCGAGTGCGATGACGGGCACCTGGTAGCCGACCTGGCACGCCAGCACCGTCCTCACGTGGTCCTGCTCGACATCCGGATGCGCACCTCGGACGGGCTCGTCGCACTGCGGAGGCTGCGGACGCTGCCCGATCCGCCGAGGGTCTGCATCCTGACCACGTTCGACGTCGACGAGTACGTCTCGGAGGCGCTGCGGCTCGGAGCGGCGGGCTTCCTGCTCAAGGACACCGAACCGGAACAGCTCGTCAAGGCCGTGCGCGATCTCGCGCGCGGGGGCGCGGTGCTCGACCCGGGAGTCGCGGCACGGGTCCTCGCGGCCGTGGCCGACGGCGAACGGATGGCGGAGCCGGCGCGACGGCTCCTCCAGAGCCTGTCCGAACGCGAGCGCGAGGTGCTCGTGCTGATCGGCCAGGGCATGTCCAACGCGGAGATCGGCGGCACCCTGCACCTGTCGGAGGCGACGGTGAAGGGCTACGTCTCGTCCGTGCTCGGCAAGATCGGCGCGGTCAACCGCGTGCAGGCCGCGCTGGTGGCCTACCGCGGCGGCCTGATCGCCTAGGGCTCGTCAGCTCCCCGACACGGTCTCGGGGAGCTCGTCCACCGAGGGCTCGACCTCGACCCTGTTGCGGCCGTGGCGCTTGGCGCGGTAGAGCGCCATGTCCGCGGCCGCGAACAGCTGGTCCAGCTTGGCCGGTCCCGCCGCCACGCCGATGCTCACCGTCGGGCGGCGGACCGCGCCCAGCACCACCGTCCAGTCGTGCCCGTCGACGGCCGCGCGGATCCGCTCCGCCACGTTCGGGCCGACGTCCATGTTCGGCCCGGTGTCGCCCAGCAGCACCACGAACTCGTCACCGGCCCAGCGCGCCACCAGGTCGTCCGCCCGGCACTCGCGCCGCAGCAGCGCCGCGATCTCGCGCAACGCCGCGTCACCCGTCGCGTGGCCCGCGTCGTCGTTGACGTTCTTGAACCAGTCGACGTCGACCAGCACCAGCCACGGCACCCGGCCGCGCGCCGCCGTGGACTCGAGCAGCGCCTGGGCGGCCCGTTCGAGCCCGAGCCGGTTCGCGAGGCCCGTCAACGGGTCGCGCGCCGCCGCCTCCTGCGCCGCCACCGCGAGCCGTTGCGCCTGCACGGCCACCCGGCGCTGCTCCAGCGCCTGGCCGAGGCCTTCCTGCAACGTCTCCGTGGCCGTGCGCGCCGCCTGCATCGACCGCCGCAACGCCACGGCCTCGCCCACCGAGTCGCCGAGCGAGTGGCAGATGTCCGCGAGCTCCGTGGAGAACCGCAGCAGCAGCGACGTGTCGTTGATGCGTTCGGCGTTCGTCACCGCACGGGCCGCGAACGTGCGCGCCTCGTCGAGGATGCCCTGCTCGCGGTGCACGACGGCGAGGACCCAGTTGCCGACCGAGACGCCCCACAGGTCGTCGGCGTCCCGCGAGAGCCGCAGGGTCTCCTCGCCGGTCTCCTCGGCCTTCTCGAGCTGGCCGACGCCGGCGAGCGAGCGCCCGTACGCGCCCAGCAGCGCGCGCCGGTTCCGCTCGTCCTTGACGACGCCCAGGCCCTCGTCGAGGTAGGCGAGCGCCTCCTCGAAGATCGCGGGCGCGGCGGCGGGATGCCCGGCGCACGCGCGGAAGTTGAGCGAGCCGCCGAGGCGCTGCAGGCAGAGGGCGAGCGTGTCGCTGTGCCCCGCGCGCCGCGCGACCTGCACCGACAGCCGCAACATGTCGAGGGCGGCCCTGCGGTTGCCGATGCCCTCCATCAGGTAGCCGAGCGAGCCCATCGTCTGGGCCACGGCGGGGCTGTCCGACCGGTCGGCGTCGAGCTCGGTCCAGCCCTCGGCGGCCAGTTCCAGGGCGAGCGGGATGCGCCCGAGGCGCCACGCCAGCATGGCCCTGTTGACCAGCACGGCCGAACGGACCCAGCGGTCGACGCCGGGGGACACCTTGGTGACCACCTCGTCGAAAAGACTGTTCGCCTCCGGCAGGCGACCGGCGTTGAGCAACGCGCGGACCTCCTGGTCCAGCCGCGGCACCTCGCCCGCTACCAGCGGATCACGCTGCTCCACTCGTTCATCGACTCCGTTCCGACTCGCCGAGCGGCTTGCACAGGCTACCGGGATGGTCGCGCCCCGTACCGATGGTGGTGCAGGACGTCACCGAGGGGTAGTCGGTTGCGCCAACAGGTTGCGCAGCGCCTGGGCTCGATCGACGATCATTCCGTAGCGCAGCTCCTTGTCAACGGGGTCGTTGTGAACACGCCCCGACGTTTGCTGCGCGCCGTGCTTGCGGTAAAGCATGCCGGGTGTCGCGACGAAGTACCCGGGCGACACCGTTTGCAGCGCCATCAACAGGCCCGTGTCCTCGGAAGACGGCAGCGCCATCCACCCGCCGAGGGCCAGGAGCAGATCTCTCCTGGCGCACAACGTGCCGGGAACGACCGGCAACCGCCATTCATCGGCGATGAAAGCGTCGAGCAGCCGGCCCGGTTCGAGAACGCCTTCCGCGGGATCGTGGGACTCCCACGGAACAACCTCTCCGGTGGAAAGGAGATCACTGGCCGCCGACGTCACCCAGCCGACGCCGGGGTGGGCCAGCAGCACCTCGACGTCCCTGGTCAGGGCGCCGTCGAGGAGCAGGTCGTCGGCGTCCAGGTTGCGGACGAACTCGCCCGACGACCGCGCGAGCGCCACGTTCCTGGCGCCCGCGGGACCGGAAGGGGGAGAAGAGGAAAAACTGACTCGCGCGTCAAACGAGAACAGTTCCGAAGATGCTTCTCCGTCGTGCTGGACCAGCCACTCCCAACGCCATCCCGGTGGAAGTTCTTGCGCGCGCAAAGATTCATACGCCTCCCGCAGGAAACGCATGTGCGGCGGATGGACGGGTGTTACGACGGAGATGGTGCGCATCGCGGGTCTTCAGTTTCGTCGGCCGAAGGTGTCGTAATGAACAACGTCTTCCAGGGGCATGCGGTTGCGCCACCCGTGGCGTTCGAGATCAGGCGTGTCGGGAAGCGAGCGGACCGGGCCGACGCACAGCCACGCGACCGGGCGGATCCCGGCGGGGATGCCCAGCAGCCGGCGCAGCACCTCCTCGCGGTAGAAGCTCACCCAGCCGACCCCGAGACCCTCCTCGGTGGCCGCGAGCCACAGGTTCTGGATGGCCAGGCACACCGAGTACAGGCCCGCGTCCGCGATGGCGTGCCGGCCGAGCACCGCGGGCGAGCCGCGGTCCGGGTCGTAGGTGACGACGATCCCGAGCGACGACTCCATGACGCCCTCGACCTTGATGCGGGAGAACGCCTCCGCGCGGTCGGCGTCGAGCTGGGCGGAGAACACGCTGCGCTCGGCGTGGACGTGGTCGCGGAACGCACGTCGAATCGATTCATCCCGCACCAGCACGAAGTCCCACGGCTGGGAAAGGCCGACGCTCGGTGCCGCGTGCGCCGCGGCCAGCACTCGCCGCAACACGTCGGGCGCGATTTCCGCGCCGGTGAACTCGGCACGCGTGTCCCTGCGGCGGTGCACCACTTCGTACAGGTTCATTCGACTGATCGTGCCTCACTCGAAAGCACCAACTTGGCGTCCGGGAGGTGGCGCTGATCTCACCTGAGCGATACACCGATCGGATGAGAAGAATGAAAGGCGGTTACGGCTCCGCGCTCGGATTCGGCGCGGGAGTCGGCGTGACCGCGTTCACCGGTGCCTGGCCGCTGGTCGCCCTGCTCCTGCTCGCCGCCGTCGTCGTGGTCGTGTCGCTGCGCACGACGATCGTCGGCGCCGGTCTGGCCGCGCTGCAGTGCTGGGGCCTCTACGCGACCTTCTTGGTCGGTGTTCGCGGCGACCTCACGGTCGACGAACACACGACCTGGGTGCTCGCGTTGCTGGTGCAGCTC
>NZ_JBHXCW010000153.1:0-18857 GCF_042725365.1 Lentzea sp. NPDC060358
TCATGTTGGTCGATTTCGGGCCCGCCTGCCCGGGCGCCACTGGTGCCTTGGTTTCAATGGTCGTGCCGGGTAAACCAGTCTCCGGGCGCTCAGTGGCGGGGGGCCCGCCTCCCTGGACGGCCGGCCCTCCCCGGGTCATGCCGTGTGCAGGGTGAGCCCGTAGACGCGCAAGATCTCGTTGATGGGCTGGAACCAGGTGCGACCACCGCTCGAGCAGTTGCCGTAGCCGCCGGACGTCACGCCCTGCGCCTGGTCACCGGTGATGAACGAACCACCCGAGTCGCCGCCTTCGGCGCACACGCTGGTGCCGACCATCTCGTAGACCGCGCCCTGCTGGTAGTTCACGGTCTCGTTGCGGCCCTGGACCACACCGCAGTGCCAGTGCGTCGTCGAACCCGAGCGGCACACCGAGGTGCCGACCGGCGCCTCCCACGAACCGCGCACGAGCGCGTCGCTCACGGTGCCCCAGCCGAGCACGACCGGCACGGTCCACCAGCCGCCGCCGATGCGGACCCACGCGTAGTCGTTGCCGGGGAACGACGAACCGGCGAAGTTGCCCTGGAAGGAGCGGTCCCAGCCGTACACGGCCGCGCCGCCGCCACCGCAGTGACCCGCCGTGACGTAGCCGCCGTGCACCGAGAAACCGATGGAGCAGCGGACGTTGCCGGTGTAGTACGGGTCGCCGCCGACCGTGCCGGCCGCGAACGTCTGCGGCTGCTGCACGCCGTCGGTGTGGACGGTGACGGCACCGAACGAGCGCGCCTTGTCGAGGAACGAGGCGACCTCGGCGGTCTGCTTGCCGGGCTCGACGCTGACGACGACCGCGCCGGTCCTGGCGTCGGTCTTCCAGCTCGAGACCGCCGACGGCACGGCACCGGTCTTCGACAGCGCGTCGAGACGGTTCTTGTGGGCGTTCAGCGAGTTGGCGGACCGGCCGACGACGACGGTGTCCACCCCGGTCGCCTCGACCTTGCGGGCCGCGGCCTGGTCGGTCACGGCGACGACCAGGCGGTTCGTCTTCTCGTCGAACCAGCTGCCGGCGTACGACGCGCCGGCCTGCGTCTCGGCGCGCGGTGCGAGCACCGACGCGCGTTCCTCCGACGCCAGGCGCACCCGCGCCTGAGCTTCGGTGAGCCCGAACGCCGAGGTCATCGCGGTGATCAGACCGGGTGACATCTCCTCGGCCGCGGCCTGTGCCGGAGCGGTGAAAGTGGACCCGACCAGCACGAGGGCCAGCGCGGGCACGACTCTGGGCATGGTGAAGCGCAAGCTCTTCTCCTTGTCCGTGCAGGGATCGCCTCCCGCCCCGTTGCGGGAAGCGGCGAACATGAGAGCGCTCCCACCGTGGACCAGACCATTAGCCGCCGTCAACCGCCTGGCGAAGACCTGTCCTGTCCGATTGCTGCCCGGACAGACCGGACCGGGCCCTACGCCATCACGACGACCTGCCGCACCGCCTCGCCGGACGCGAGCGCCGCGAACCCGTCGTTGACCGCGTCGAGCGCCAGCCGCCCGGACAGCAGCCCGTCCACCGGCAGCCGCCCGGCGCGGTAGAGGTCGATGAACCGCGGCACGTCCCGGCGCGGCACGCACGAGCCGAGGTAGCTGCCCTTGAGCGTGCGTTCCTCGGCCACCAGGGCGAGCGCGGGCAGCGAGACCGTGCGGTCCGGGTGCGGCAGGCCGACCGTGACGGTCGTGCCGCCGACGGCCGTCGCGGCGTAGGCCTGTTCGAGCACGGCGGCGACGCCGGTCGTGTCGATGACCTTGTCGGCGCCGCCGCCGGTCAGCTCGCGGACGTGGGCGACGGCGTCGGGCCCGCCGGCGGCCTCGTGCGTCGCGCCGAGCGCCAGGGCGAGCTGCCGCTTGTGCTCGACGACGTCCACCGCGACGACCTGGGTGGCACCCGCGGTGATCGCCGCGAGCACCGCGGACAGCCCGACACCGCCGAGCCCGAAGACCGCGACCCGGTCCCCCGGCGCGACCTGGGCGCTGTAGAAGGCGGCACCGGCACCCGTGAGCACGGCGCACCCGAAGAGCGCGGCGACGTCGAGCGGCAGGTCCGGCGGCACGAGTGTGGCGGAGCGGCTGGAGACCACGGTGTACTCGGCAAAGCCGGACACGCCGAGGTGGTGGTGCGGGCGCGTGCCGTCGGGCAGCGTCCACCGGCGCCCACCGCCGAGCAGCGTGCCCTCGCGGTTCGCGGCGGCACCCGGTGCGCACAGCGCCTGCCGGCCCGACGAGCACGGCCGGCACGCGCCGCACGCGGGCACGAACGACAGCACGACGCGGTCGCCCTTCGCGAACTCCGAGTCCGGGCCCGTCTCGACGACCTCGCCCGCCGCCTCGTGGCCGAGCACCATCGGCAACGGCCGCACGCGCGAGCCGTCGATCACGGACAGGTCGGAGTGGCACAGGCCGGTGGCGTGCACGCGCACCAGCAGCTCACCGGGACCGGGCGGGTCCAGTTCCAGGTCGACGACCTCCAGCGGCCCGCCGACGGCGCTCAGCACGGCTCCCCGGGTCCTCACGCCACCACCAGCCCTTCCATCGCGGTGCGCAGGTGCGCGGGGATCTCGGCCGGTTTGCGGGTCGCCCGGTCGACGAACACGTGCACGAAGTGGCCTTCGGCGATCACGTCGTCACCGTGCTCCCGGAAGAACCCGACCTCGTAGCGCACGCTCGACCGCCCGAGGTGCCCGATCCGCAGGCCCGCGTCGACCGCGTCCGGGAACGCGATCGAGGCCCGGTAGTTGCAGTGGGACTCCACGCACAGGCCGATCTCCGCGCCCTCGTGGATGTCGAGACCCGACGCGATCAGCCACGTGTTGATCACCGTGTCCATGAACGCGTAGTGGACGACGTTGTTCACGTGGCCGTAGACGTCGTTGTCCGCCCACCGGGTCGGAATCCGCTGCCAGTGCCGGTAGCTGTCGCGCACACACCCTCCGCTGCTGTGCTCAGTCGAGCCTCCTGGTCAGCTCGACCCTCGACCGCACGCCGAGCCGCGCGAAGATGTTGCGCAGGTGGTGCTCGACGGTGCGGTGGCTCAGGAACAACCGCGCGGCGATCTCGCGGTTCGTGGCGCCCTCGGCGACCAGCGCGGCGATCTGCGCCTGCTGCGGCGTCAGGCCGGGGTGGTCCTTCGGTTCGCCGGTCGGGTCGCCGGCGGCGCGCAGCTCGGCGCGGGCCCGCTCGACCCAGTGATCTGCCTGGTAGGACTCGAAGATGCGCACGGCGTCGCGCAGGTGTGCGCGCGCCACCTTGGGTTTGCGGCCGCGGCGCAGCCTGTTTCCGTACAGCAGCTCGGTCTTCGCGAGCTCCAGGGCGGTGCCGCTGGCCCGGTGCAGCCGGATCGCCTCCTCGAAGTGCTCGTCGGCGGTGCCGGTCTCCAGCAGGCCGTGGCAGCGGTGCGAGAGCGCGAGCCGCGCCGCGCTGCCCGTAACACCGGCCCACTTCTCGTACCGCTGGAGCGCTCTGTCCCCCGTGGACGGTGTGCCGCACGCGACGGCCGCCTCCACGAGGTGCGGCGCGGCCATCACCTTGACGCCCGCGTGCCCGTGGTGCAGCCGCAGCCGGTCGAGCGCGTCGGCGGGGCGGTCGCGGGACAGGTCGACGCAGGCGAAGGCCCACGCGCCGAACGTGCCGGGCCGGATCAGCCCGCGTTCGGTGATGTGCTCGGTCGCGGTGCCGATGCGGTGCAGGGCCGTCTCGGCGTCGCCGCGCAGCGCCGCCAGCAGCGCGAGGATCGTCAGGTGGTCGACCACGGCGTTGTGCTGGCCGATCGCCGTGGCCGCGTGCACGCCCTCGGTGGCCGCGGACAGCGCCGCGGTGTGCTGGTCGAGCAGCAACGCCGACAGCGCCCGGTAGACGAGCGCCCACGGCACGAGCGCGGTGTGGCCGCTCTCCCGCGCCGCCGTCACCGCCGCGGTGGCCATCTCGTGGGACCGGGTGGCGTCGCCGAGCACGTAGGCGGCCTGGCTCGCCCAGATCCGCGCCTGCGGCCCCGGCACGTGCTCGGCCAGGCCGATCACCGCGCGCAACGCGGGCAGCGCCTCGGCGTGGCGGCCGGAGAGCGTCGCGGACATGCCGATCAGGTGGTCGAGCGTGAGCCGGGTGACCGGGTGCTCGTCGGGCCGGCGGATCTCGCGCGCGAGATCCGCGACGGCGCGGTGGCGGCGGGGGTCGCCCGCGATGCTCGCCGCCTCACCCGCGAACCCGAGCGCCGCCACCGCCAGTGCGCGCTGGGTGCCGAGCAGTCCCCTCGCGGCGCGGACCAGCCGGTCCGCCGCCACGTCCGGGAGGCTCTCGCCCAGGTCGAGGCCGCCCGCGACGAGGTCCATCAGCGCTCGCAGCTCGACCGTGTCGGTCATCCGGACGGCCGTGCGCAGGACGGCGCGCGACCGGTGCGGGGTGCCGTGGGCCCAGTGGTCGGCTGCCGCCCGCAGCAGCCGGCGCGCCTTCTGCTCGGGGTCGGTGGTCAGGTGGGCGGCGCGGCCGTGGTCGCGGGCCGCGGTCGCGAAGTCGCCGCAGCGGCGGGCGTGCTCGGCGCCGGCGGCCAGCTCGTCGGCGTGCCCGGCGCCGTCCTCGCTGGTCACGGCGCTGTGCCAGGTGCGCCGGGGGCCCGGGGGCAGCAGCCCGGCGAGCTCGGCGTGCGCCCGGAACCGCAGGACGGCCGGGGTGCCGGAGTGCAGGGTGGAGCGGACGAGGCGGCGCGGGTCGAGCAGCGCGCCCGCCTCCGCCACGGCGGCGAGGTCGCCGGTCAGCCGGGCGAGGCCCTCGGCGGTCAGCTCGTCGTCCACGGCGGCCAGCGCCACGACGTGCCGGGCCGCGGGCGACAGCGCCGCGACCCTCGCGAGCAGCCGGGCGCGCAGCGAGCTGGACTCGGGCAGCACCTCCGGCGGCGGCGCCGTGCCGCCGAGCTGGTCGGAGGTGAGCGACCCGGCCAGCTCCACCAGCGCGAGCGGGTTGCCGCAGGCCAGTTCCGCGAGGTCCACGGCGAGCGCGGACGGCACGCCGGGCAGCAGGTCGTGCAGCACCTGCAGGCTCGCGGCGCGGTCGAGCGGTTCCAGCACGACGCTGGGCAGCCCGAACGTCTCCGTCTCGGAGGCGATGAGGACCGCGGCGCAGGTGCCCTCGACGTCCTCGGTGAGCCGGCGCAGGTCGTCGTCGAGGCCGGGGTGGCCCGGGTCGTCCACGCACAGCACCGCGTCGTAGGAGCGGCGGGCGTGCTCGAGCAGGGCCGACCTGCCGCTGCCCGGCTCGCCGCGCAGCACGAGCGCGGACCCGTGCCCGTTGCGCGCACGCCGGAGGAACGCGTCGACGGCGACGCGCTGCCTGTCGCGGCCACGCAGCATCGGCCCAGTGTCGCCGCCCCCGGACGGCCTGCGGAAGGGGTCGAGGCGAAATTCACCTACCACTGTTAGTTTTCCGTTCGAAGTTCTCCGGCGGAACCGGTGGTTGTACCGATGCGCACGTCCGCGGAGGGGTTGCAGGGTCAGGTCGTCCCCGAATTCCCCTGCCGAATGAGGTGTACAAAGCCGTGCGACTTCGTTCCCTGCTCCCGATCGCGCTGTCCCTGGCCCTGGTGGGCGGAACCACCGCCCACGCCCTGGCGGCGGCCAACCCCTACGAACGCGGCCCCGCCCCCACCACGTCGAGCATCGAGGCGGCGCGCGGCCCGTTCGCCGTGTCGGAGACCTCGGTGTCGTCGCTGGTCAGCGGCTTCGGCGGCGGCACCATCTACTACCCGACGAGCACCGCCTCCGGCACGTTCGGCGCGGTCGCCGTCTCCCCCGGCTACACCGGCACCCAGTCGAGCATCGCGTGGCTCGGCCCGCGCCTGGCCTCCCAGGGCTTCGTCGTGTTCACGATCGACACGATCACGATCTACGACCAGCCCGACAGCAGGGCGTCGCAACTGCTCGCGGCGCTCGACTACCTGACCGAACGCAGCTCGGTCCGGTCCCGCGTCGACACGAGCAGGCTCGGCGTCATGGGCCACTCGATGGGCGGCGGCGGCACCCTGCGCGCGGCGAGCCAGCGCCCGGCGCTGCAGGCGGCGATCCCGCTGACCGGCTGGCACACCGCGAAGAACTGGTCGTCGGTGCGCGTGCCGACCCTGGTGATCGGCGCCGAGGACGACTCCATCGCCCCGGTCCTGACGCACTCCGAGCCGTTCTACACCTCGCTGCCGTCCACCCTGGACAAGGCGTACCTGGAGCTCAACGGCGCCTCGCACTTCGCGCCGAACAGCCCGAACACGACCATCGCGAAGTACAGCATCTCGTGGCTGAAGCGGTTCATCGACAACGACACCCGCTACGAGCAGTTCCTCTGCCCGGCGCCGGGGCGCAGCACGCAGATCGAAGAGTACCGCGACACCTGCCCGCACTCCTGATCCGCCGAGGGGGTCGCGGTGCTCCGGCGCCGCGGCCCCGGAATCACGAGATCGGGTGTCGTCGCTGCTCAGCGCCGCACTCGCGGCCACCTGATGGTGGTCCCGCCGCCTCCGGTGCCCAGCGGGCGCCGGGGGCCGGCCCTAGCTTCGGGTCGCGTGACCACTGTGTTCAGCCTGTTCGACGAGGCCGCCGACGCCGCCCTCCAGGACGACCGCGCGGCCCTGGGCGCGGTGCTCGAGCGCATCCGCGCGACCACCTCGGCCGACCCGCGGCTGCGCGACTTCTTCCTGGCCGCCTTCGCCTCCCGGCTCGACGCCACCGGCCAGGACCGCCGCCCGCGCGCCGGGGAGGCGGACCTGCTCCGCGTCCTGACCAGGAACCTCCCGCTGCTGCGCGCGGTGCGGCACGCCAACGACCGCCTGCTGGCCTTCCTCGACGGCCGCGAGTCGGCGACCGTGCTGGCGCTGGGCATCGGGCGCGGGCGCCAGGAGTGCGACCTGCTGCAGCGGGCGCCGGACCTGCGTTCGCTGACGGTCATCGGGGTCGACACCGCGGCCGAGCACCCGGGCGGGGCCGAGGCGGCGTTGCGCGCGACCGGGGCCCGAGTGGGCGCGGAGGTGGTCTTCCACCCCGTGCGGTGCGCTCCCGAACGGCTGGACGAGTCGTTCTGGCACCTGGTGCGGGACTCGCCGCGACCGCTGCTGGTGACGGCGTCCTTCTCGTTGCACCACCTGCGCGACGACGAGAACGGCGACACCAGGACCGCGTTGTTCCAGCGGGTGCGCGACCTGGGGCCCGCCGCCTTCGCCCTGTGCGAACGGCACGCGGACCACCACCGGGTGCCGTTCCGCACGCGTTTCGGCAACGCCTGGCGGCACTACGGCACGCTGTTCGAGGCGATCGACAGCACGGCGGCCGCGGACACCGAGAAGGCCGCGATGAAGCAGTACTTCGGTCCCGAGATCGAGAACGTGGTGGGCGCACGGGACGAGGAGCGCTTCGAGCGCCACGAACCCGCCGACGCGTGGGCCCGCCGCTTCACCGGCAACGGCTTCCGCCTGATGCCCGGCCCGCGCACGGTCAGCGGCGCGCGGGGCGGGTTCTGGACGCGCGCCCTGCCGGACCGCGTCGAGCTGGGCTACGAGGACACCACGCTGGTCGCGGTCTTCGTCGGCACACCGGACTGGTCCCACGCGAGGTGACCGTCCGGCCGCACGAGCCCGGCCGCGGTCCGCACGGAACGCCCGGCGCGCAGCCGCGTGAAGAGCCCGTCGCGGTCGGGTGCGCGGCGGCCCGTCCCGTAGTCCACGTCCAGCCCCGACAGGCGTTCCGCGAGGATCCTCGCCATGTCCGGCGCGACCGCGATCAGTCCGCTCACGACGGTGCGCAACGCCCGCAGTTCGGCGCTGTAGCCCGTGATCAGCGCCGTCTGGGCCCTGGTGTGCGCGAGCAGGTCGGCGCCGACGGGGTGGCGTTCGTCGTGGTAGGTGTCGAGCAGCGCCTCGTCCGCCCGGCCGGTGACGACGGCGGCGAGCTTCCAGCCCAGGTTGTGCGCGTCCTGGATGCCGACGTTCATGCCGACGCCGCCCGTCGGGAAGTGCATGTGCGCGGCGTCGCCCGCCAGCAGGACCCGGCCGCGGCGGTAGGCGGCGGCCTGGCGGGTGGCGTTGCCGAAGCGGGACAACCACCTCGGGTCGCGCATGCCGAAGTCCGTGCCCGCGATCTCGCCGACGGTGGCGCGCAGCTCGTCGAGGGTGAGCTCGCCCGGCCACTCGGCGACGTTCGTGCGCGCGTCACCGCCGACGATCCGGTGCACCCCACCGGGCAGCGGCACGACCATCAGGCCGCCGGCCGCACCCGTGACGCTCGCGAACCCGCGCTCCGGCGGCGCGTCCAGCACCACGTCGCCGAGCCAGCCCCACGTCGTGGCGTCGGTGCCGGGGAAGTCGATCCCCGCCGCCGCCCGCACGGTGCTGCGCGTGCCGTCGCACCCCACGACGTAGTCCGCCGCGATGACCCGTCCGTCGGCCAACGCGACGCCGTCGTCCGTGAGGCCGGTGACCTCGCACCCACGCAGGACGGTCGCACCGAGGCCGCGGACTCGTTCCTCCAGCAGTTCCTCGGTGCGTGCCTGCGGCAGGGCAAGCGTGAACGGGTAGGGCGTGTCGAGCGCGGCGAAGTCCATCCGGTCGGGCAGCCCGCCGAAGTGCCCGTCCGGGATGCGGACGCCCTCCGCCAGGAACGGCTCCACGACCCCGCGGCAGTCGAAGACCTCGAGGGTGCGCGGGTGGACCGTGAGCGCCTTGGAGTTGGCGTCGCGCTGCTCCTTCGCTTCCAGCACCACGACTTCCGCTCCGCCGAGCCGCACCTCCCCCGCCAGCCACAGCCCGGTCGGCCCGGCACCCACCACGACGACGTTCACGTCACCCTCCCTTGGTCACTGACCAACTGGTCGCGGTCGAGTAGACTAGGTCAGTGACCAAGAGTCAAGCGGACGTGGTGCGCACCGCCCTCGAGATCCTCGACGAGCACGGCGCGGAGGCCGTGTCGATGCGGGCCATCGCGCACCGCCTCGACGTGCGGATGAACACCGTGCTCTGGCACGTGAAGACCAAGGCGCGGCTGGAAGAGCTGATGGCCGACGCGATCGTGGCCGGCGTCTCGCTGTCCGGCCTGCCGCGCGACGGGCGCGAGCGGGCCGCCGAGATCGCCCGGCGCTACCGGCGCGCCCTGCTGGCCCACCGCGATGGCGCCGCGGTCGTCGCGGGCACCTACGCCGCCGAACCGGCCACTTTGGACACCGCGGAAGCGCTCGTGGCCGCCCTGCTCGACGGCGGGATGGCGGAACGCGAGGCGGCGTGGACGTGCTGGAGCCTGATCTACTTCGTCCTCGGGCTGGCGCAGGAGGAACAGGCCTCGCCCGACGGCTCGCGCGTGCCGGAGGTGGGGGAACGCGCCTCGCTGCGGCGCGTTCTCCCGTTCCTCACCGAGGAGTTCGACGGCCGGTTCGAGTTCGGCGTGGCGAAGCTCCTCGCCTAGCTCCTGAGCGCGGCCTTGCGGCACGAAGTCGCGCGGTACTCCAGGAAAGTGCCCTTCGGGTCCTCGAAACGGCTCCACGGCGCACCGTCCGCCCGGCCGCCGAGCGCCCGGAACTGCTCGATCACCTCGGCGAACCGGTTGTGGTCGTACAGCGCGAGGACGAGGTGGCCGCGGTCGTCGTCCGAGAGCTCGTCCTCGGTCAGGAGCCGCTCCATCGCGTCGGCCACGAGGTGCGTGCGCCAGATGAGCGGATCGTCGTCCTCCAGCAGGAACGCCGCCCGCAGCACCAGCGCGGGGCCGGCGTTCGCCGCGAAGTCGAGCAGCACGTCCGGCGACTGACCGGCCCAGTACTCCAGGGCGGCCTCGTGGGCGGCCCGGTGCCGCGGGGCGCGGACGACCAGCTCGTGCCAGATCTCGGCGAACCGCGCCTGGTCGATCGAGAGGCCGCCGGCGACCTGGACGAGCGTCCACCACGGCGTCGGGTCCTGCGGGGCCAGTTCGGCGGCGTGCCGGGCCGCGCGTTCGGCCCGGCGCAGCACGCGGTGGTACCCCTGCACGTGGTCCTGTTCGTCGCTCTCGCCGCGGATCTCCCGCGCCACCAGCACCCACGCGGCCGCGTCGAGCACGGCCAGGTCCCGGTCCGGCTGCTCGTCGCGCCAGCGGACCAGCCACTCGTCGGTGCGGGCGCCCTCGCGGGCCAGCGCCTGGACCACGCGGGCGCGGTCGTCCCAGTGGCCCCGGGTGGGCTTCAGCGCCGCCGCGGCCTGCTCCCACCGGCCGCGGGAGGCGGCCGTGACCGCCCCGGCCAGCACGGGGTCTGCCTCGGGGAAGAAGTCGCGGACGTCCGCGTCCGGGACCAGGCCCCAGCGTTCGGGATCGGCGTGTCTGGTCGGGTCGAGCACCACGGCGTCGTCCTCCTAGCGGGTCGGGGCCTGGTCGACGCGGAGCCCGGCGAGCGCCGCGCGCAGCGCCCGCGTGCAGCCCCGGTCGTCGGTGGCCTGCTCGATCTCGGCGGTGAGGTCGGGGCCGTCGAAGGTCGTGGCGCCGAGCCAGTCGGACTCCCAGCGCGCCCGGCCCTGGTCGGCGAAGGCGAGCTCGACGAGTGCGGTCAGCTCGCCGATCAGCAGGCCGCGGGCGAACTCGCGCCGCACCCTCGGCGCCGACGTGCCGCTGCCGGGCCGGGCGTCGGTGCGCAGCAACGCGGACAGCCGGCCCTCGTCGAGCTGGTCGAGCACGGCGCCGAGCGAGCCGCCGCCGACCCGCAGCAGCCGCCGCGCCCGGTCCACCCGGGTGGCGCGGACCGAGGTGTGCGCCAGCGTCGCCCAGTCGACCCGCCGCTTCACGCCGAGTTCCTCCACCAGGGAACCGACGAGGGTCTTGTCCATCACCGCGCCGTTGTCCGCGAGCAGCGCGCCGGCCGGCCGGTCGGGCCCGCTGTCCGGCACGGCCATCGCGGTGACGGCCGCGATGCGCTCCGGCAGCGGCGGGTGGGAGTCGTAGCGGCCGAGCACGCGCTCGGGCGGGTTCTGCCTGATCTCGTCGAGGTGGGCGCGCAGCTCGGGCGAGCCGCGCAACCCCGCGAACGCGTCGAAGATCGTCGTCGGCAGGAACCCCGCCTCCCAGGCCGGGCGGAAGTGCCGGTCGTGGAACAGGGTCCAGGCCGCCTCGACCACCGGGATCTCCCGCAGGGCGCTCACCGCGGCGTCGGTCCCGGCGATCCGGGTGGCCGTCGCGTCGGCGGCGAGCTCCTGCCGGCGCGACAGGGACGCGGTGACCGCGAAGTAGACCTTCGCGTAGTACGTGAACAGCACGGCGGCCACGGCGTGGTACCAGAAGCGGTGGTTGAGCTTGGTGACCACGCGGTTCAACGCCACGCGGCCCGCCACCACCACGCCCATCAGCCTCGTGTCGCGGTTGCTGTAGTGGCCGAGCTCGTGCGCGAGGACGAAGGTCAGCTGCCGCTCGGTCAGGCACGCGAGCAGCGGGGCGCCCACGTACATCCGGCGGGTGGTCGCGACGAGGCCGAGCAGCCTGGTGCGCTGCGACACCGAGGCGTTCACCTCCGGCACGATGAAGACGCGGTCCGGCGGACGCGTGCCGACCTCGGCGGCGAGCCTGCGGACCAGCGCCCAGATCTCGGGCTCGTCCTGCTCGCCGACCCGCTCGCCGCGCACCTCGTCGTCCGAGGGTCCCGCGATCGTCACCAGGCCGCTGAGCAACGCGAACACCAGCATCGCGCCGATCACGACGGACCAGACGAAGCCGATCGGCCGGTCGTTCACGAAGTACAGCACGCTGATCAGCACGATTCCGGCGATCAGCACGAGAGTGAGGACGCACACCCCCACGAGCAGCGCGACCGCCACGACAGCACGCATCACTTCCCCCCAGCACCGCACCCCTGCGGTGGGAGAGAGTGTGCACGATCGCCGGTCCCGCCGGACGGGATATTCCCGAAGTCGTCTGCCTACGTCCGGCGCACCGGCATCTAGGCAGCTCTTGCTGACGCGACCGTCCCGCGCACCCGCGCACCATGAGGCGACCTGATCAGCAGAGGAGCAGCGATGATCTACCACGGCAACCGGATGAGGGTGAAAGAGGGCGCCGACGCGGCCCAGGTCGAGAGCGCCCTGGAGGTGCTGCGCGAGCAGGGCACGGCGATCCCGTCGGTGAAGTGGTTCACCGTCGGCCGCGAGCACGGCAGCGAGTTCGACTGGAGCGCGATCTTCGCCTTCGAGGACCTCGACGGCTACTCGGAGTACCTCGGGCACCCGGCGCACCACCGGACCCAGCGGGCCGGCCTGCCGTTGATGGAGAAGTTCGAGACCTTCGACATCAGCGACGACCCGGACCCCGGGCTCGGCGCGAAGATCGCCGAACTGCAGATGCGCCACTACGCCGCCGATCCCGGGCTCGTGGAACTGGTCGCGGCCCTGCCCTCGCACGTGGGCAGCAGCGCCGTCGAGCACGGCTGACCCCGGTGGGCCCGCCGTCCCGCTCGCCGCGCGGGCCCACCACGTCATGACGTCACGTCACTGGTACGCCTCCGCCGTCGGCGACAGACTTGGTCAGCAGCACCACATCTGACCACAGTGGACACCAGCAGGGTGTCCACGTCGCCGTACGAAGGAAATCCAGATGCGCGACAAGGCCTTCACGGCCCTTGCGGTAGCAGTCGTGACCGCGGCCTGCACGGCACCGAGCCCGCCCACGCCCGTGGCGAACGCCGTGCAGTGGGGATCCTGCCCGGCGGACGCCAGCGGCCCCGGGCTCGAGTGCGCGACGCTCGACGTGCCGCTCGACTACCGCGCACCCGACGGCAGGAGGATCCAGATCGCGATCTCCCGGCTGCCCAGCAAGAAACCGGAGAAACGACGCGGCATCCTGCTCACCAACTCCGGCGGCCCCGGCGGTGAGGCGCTCCGGCACTCCCTGGACCTCAAGGACGTCGGGTTGCCGCAAGACGTCCTGGACAGCTACGACATCATCGGCATGGACCCCCGGGGCGTCGGCCGCAGCACGCCCGTCACCTGCGACCTGGCGAAGATTCCCGCCTACTACACCAACATCCCGCTCCACGCCGCCGACGCCGCGGACGTGCGCAAGAGCGCGGAACTGGGCAAGCAGGTCGCCGACAGCTGCCTCGGCTCCGCGTCGAAGGACCTCCTCCCCCACATCTCCACCGCGAACGCGGCCAGGGACCTCGACCAGGTGCGGCAGGCGCTGGGCGAGGAGAAGGCCTCCTACTTCGGCATCTCCTACGGCACCTACCTGGGCGCCGTCTACACGACGCTGTTCCCCGGGACGACCGACCGCGTGCTCCTCGACAGCTCGCTGGGCGCCGGCGGCTGGGACCGCGAGGGCTCGCGCCTGTTCGCGCAGGGCTTCGAGGACCGCTTCCCCGACTTCGCGCGGTACGTCGCCACCACCCACCCCGACTACGGCCTCGGCACCACTCCCGACCAGGTGACCGCCAAGTACTTCGAACTGACCGCGACGCTGGACGCGCTCCCCGGCATCGGCACCCAGGCGGGCAGCCTGTTCCGCCAGACCACGTTCAGCGGCCTGTACTACGACAACGCCCTCGGCGCACTCGCCGAGACCTGGCGCGACGTCAACAACGGCACATGGCGGCCGGACGCCGCGACGAAACCGGGCGGCGAACCCACGTCCAGCCCGAGCCGGCCGGACGACGCGCGCTGGCAGGCCAAGACCGCGGACAACTACCTCGCGAGCCAGCTGCACGTGCTGTGCAACGACTCCCGCTGGCCCACGTCCGTCCAGACCTATGTGGACGATCACGCGGCGGACCGGGTCAAGTACCCCATGTTCGGCTCGGCGGCGTCCAACATCGGCCCCTGCGCCTTCTGGCCGGACCCGGTCGAACCCCAGACCCGCATCACGGACCAGGGCCCCTCGAACGTCCTGATCGTGCAGAACCTCCGTGACCCCATCACGCCCCTGGTGGTGGCGAAGAAGATGCGTGCCGCACTCGGCGACCGGGCCAGGATCGTCACCGTCGACCAGGGCGGGCACCTCGCCTACCCGTTCAAGAAGAACAAGTGCGCCAACGACGAGGCGACCCGGTTCCTCGTCACCGGCGAGCGCGTCTCCGAGGACAAGGCCTGCCGCTGACCTGACGGCCGGCCGGGTGTGCGGCGACCGCTTCGGTGGCGCCGCACACTCCTCGCGCGGGCGGCCTGATGGACACGCTCGAGCCGCGCACCCCGGAGCAGATGCGCCGGCTGCACACCTTCGACGACGGCGCCCTCGTCGCGCACTTCGACCCCAGCCGGCCCGACGAGATCGGCGGCGACGGCCGGCACCGCCTGCTGCCGCTGATGCACGAGGCCGGCTTCGACACCGGCCCGGTCGACGACGCCGGCTGGGACACCCGCTACGACGAGCCCATCGCCCGCTCGCTGCGGCCGGCGGGCCTGATCACCGGTGTGCTGCCCGCGCTCGAGCACACCCCGGGCCTGGCCGCGGCACCGGCGGCAGCCCGCCGGGGCGAGCCGGTGGCCCTCACCCCGGACAGCGACCTGGGCCGGCACGTCCGCGCGTGGTCGGGACCGGCGCGGCGGGCGAGCTGGTCGCTGAACTTCGCCCGAGACCGCACGACCGACGAGGAACGCGCCACCGGCCACCGCTACGGCCACCTGGTGCAGGCCCTCTCCGCCGCGGTGCGGGCGGACCGGGCCTGAGCGCCTCGCGGGAGCGCCGGCGGACCGAAGACCACCTCAGCCGGCAGGCACCGTCACCGCGTCCAGCGCCTGCTCCACCACCGGTGACAGCGCCCGCATCAAGCTCGCGCTCACGTGGTTGTCGTCGAAGTTCACCTGCAGGTCACCGATCACGGGCGGGCAGTACCCGTCCGGGCAGAGCTGGTCGCTGAAGTCCAGGAACGACACACCTCCCGGCACGTCGAGGCCCGCGTAGGGCGGCACCGGAGCGAGCAGGTCCGCGCGAGGCGCACCGCAGCGCGGGGCCGAGACGCCGTGCACGCGCACGCACTCGGGCACGGAGAAGCTGTACCGGGGGCTGTCGCGCACGGCGACGACCGGGATGCCCTCGGCGTCGAGCTGGCGCCAGCGGTCCACGAAGCCCGGTGGCGTCTCCTCGGTCAGTCCCACCTGGACGTTGCGGGTGGCCAGGGTGAAGACGAAGTCCGGGCGCAGGGCGATGATCTCGGTGGCGGCCTCCTCGTTGAACCGCTCGCACTCCTGGTTGCCGGGGAACTTCTCCGACCTCGTGGAGAACGGGCAGCCGCCCTTGAGCATCGCGATCAGCTGCCAGTCGCGGGCCTGCGCGATCGGGGTGAGGGCGGCGATGTACTGCTGCACGTGGGAGTCGCCGACCAGCACCACGCGCTTGGCCGGGGTCCCGGCGACAGGACCGCGGCACACCGTGAGTTCCCTGTGCTGCGGGGACTTCTCGCAGGACTCGCCGTCGAGGGCGGCGAAGTCGGTGGCCGGGACGTGGGCCCGCACGTCGCGGGCTCCGGTGTGCTGCCAGAGCGCCACGGCCGCGAGCAGTGGCACGAGCAGCAGTGCGGTGAGCTTGCGCGTGGGCAGGCCCGACCGGCGCACGGGTTCTTCCACCAGCAGGTGCGTCAGGGCCGCGAGCACGAGCGAGACGGAGATGACCGCCACGCCGCCGAGCAGTCCCGCCTCGCTCTGCCCGCGCACCACCAGGTAGAGGACCAGCACCGGCCAGTGCCACAGGTACAGCGCGTAGCTGAGGTCGCCGAGGTGGCGCATCCGCTCGCCCGCGAGCCACCGGTCCGCGCCGAACCGGCTGCCGGTCGTCCCGGCCACGATCACGGCCGCCGCGCACGTCGTCGGCCACAGCGCCAGGTAGCCGGGGAACTGCGCGCCCACCTGCAGCACCAGCCCGCACAGCAGCAGTCCGGCGAGGCCCGCCCAGCCCAGGACGATCCTCAGTGGACGGACGAGCGAGAACCCGGTCAGGGCCAGCAGGCCGCCCAGCGCGAACTCCCAGATCCGCGTCGCCGTGTGGAAGTACGCGAGCGGCTGGTCGACGGCGGTGAGCCACACCGAGAAGGCGAACGAGGAAGCGAAGACCACCAGCAGCACGCGCGGCAGCGACCGGCGCAGCAGCACGACCAGGCCGACCAGCAACGGCCACAGCAGGTAGAACTGGCCCTGGATCGACAACGACCAGAAGTGCTGCACGACACTCGCCTGGTCGTTCTGCGCGTAGTAGTCGGTGGCGTCGGCCGCGAGCTGCCAGTTCTCCACGAACAGCGCCGCCGCGGTCACCTCGCGGATCGTCTGCGACCACCGGTCGGGCGGCAGCAGGAGCATCCCGGCCACCACCGTCGCCCCGAGCACGACGAACGCCGCGGGCAGCAGCCGCCGGGCCATCCTGCTCCACAGCGCGCGCAGGTCGAGCCTGCCCCGTGCCGTGGCCCGCACGAGCTGTCCCGTCACGAGGAAACCCGAGATCAGGAAGAAGACGTCGACACCGCCGGACACCCGGCCCAGCCAGACGTGGTAGACGACCACCAGGCAGGCGGCCACCGCGCGCAGGCCCTGCAGTTCCGGCCGGTAGGTCCGTGGCGGCGAGCTCCCGTCCGGTGCGGACGCTCGTGTTGCCCCGATCTGTTCACTTGCCACCACGCCAGCGAGGGTTGCCTCCCACCCCCTGCGCCGTCCATCCGTGGCAACACCCAATTCCGCCCTGCACCACCCCCTCCCGCGGTGGGTAGTTGGGTGCCCCGACGGATCGTTTTCGCAGGCAGGAACGGGAATCGTGGAAGGCGCCCACCGGAAGGAGGTGCCATGAACCGCAGCGACCGCCCGACTCGGACCAGACGGCCGCTGAACCCCGTTCTGCTCGGGATCGCCCTGGCGTTGCTGATCGCGGGGATCGTCCTGCCCCACGCCCTGCTCGTCGCCGCCGGCCTGATCATCGCCGGTTTCACCGGCGTGCACCACAAGCCCTGACCCACGAGCACCCACGGGAGAAGACCATGTCCGCACCGGGAAAGCTGGCCGGGCGCACCGAACTGGATGATGCCATGCAGGCACGCGACATCGCGATCAACGTCCCGACCGTGACGGTCGACGACCCGGTCGCCAAGGCGGTGCGGGTCATGGCGGTCAACCGGTTGCCCGGCCTGATCGTCGTCGACGACCGCGCACGCCCGTGGACCGTGCTGCCGGGGACGCAGGTGCTGCGCCTCGCGGTCCCGTCGTCCTACCAGGAGGACCCGGCGCTCGCCCGCACCATCGACGAGAACGCCGCCGACAGCTTCTGGGTGGAGCTCGCCGACCGCACCGTCGGCGACGTCGCCCCGCGCCAGCGCGCCAAACCGGCCACGGTGCGCGACGACGCCACGCTGCTCGAGGTCGCCGCCCTGATGGCGCGCCAGCACAGCCCGCTCGTCGCCGTGGTCGACGAGACCGGCGCCCTGGTCGGCGCCATCACCCTCGACCGCCTCATCACGAGCCTCGCCGTCTACACCTCCGAGGACTGACCTCTCCCCGGCGCTGCCCCGCGCGCGCCCCAGAGCCACTCCCCCCGTCGTCGCCGGTGCGGCTGAACACGCGCCGGCGGCGACATCTCCTCCGTTGGGAGCTCCGTGAGCGCTGCTCTCGCCCTGGCGATCTTCCTGGTCGCGTTCTTCTTCATCGCCACCGAGAAGGCGAACAAGGTCAAGGTCGTCCTCGTCGCCGCCGGCCTGATGGCCGTCTTCGGCCTGGTCCCCGGTTCCGAGGTGTTCTTCTCCGAGCACGAGGGGATCGACTGGAACGTCATCTTCCTGCTGTTCGGCATGATGATCATCGTCGGCATCGTCAAGCAGACCGGTGTCTTCGACTACCTCGCGATCTGGGCGGCGAAACGGGCGCGCGGCCGCCCGTACCGCCTGATGGTGATGCTGATGCTCATCACCGCGATCGCGTCGCCGTTCCTCGACAACGTCACCACGATCATGCTCGTCGCCCCGGTGACGATCGTGGTGTGCAACCGGCTGCGCATCGCCGCCCAGCCGTACCTCATCGCCGAGGTGCTGGCGTCCAACATCGGCGGTGCCGCCACGTTGATCGGTGATCCGCCGAACATCATCATCGGCAGCCGCGCCGGCCTGTCGTTCACGGACTTCCTCGTGCACATGGCACCGGTGGTCGTGGTCGTGTTCGTGGTGTTCGTGCTGCTCACGAAGGTGCTCTTCCGCAAGTCGTTCCAGTACAACGCCGAGCACGTCGAGGCGGTGATGTCGCTGCAGGAACGCCGCGCGATCACCGACCCGAAGATGCTGCGCCGGTGCCTGGTCGTGTTCGCGTTCGTCGTGCTCGGCTTCGGCCTGCACTCGGTGCTGCACCTCGACCCGGCGATCGTCGCACTCGTCGGCGCCGGCGTGATGATGCTGGTCACGCGGGCCGACGTCACCGACGTGCTGGCGGAGGTCGAGTGGCCCACGCTCGCGTTCTTCATGGGTCTGTTCGTCATGGTCGCGGGCCTGGTGCACACCGGGGTGATCGAGACCGTCGGCACGTGGGCCGTGTCCGCGTTCGGCGACGACTACTTCCTGGCCGCGACCGCGCTGCTGTTCGGGTCGAGCGTGCTCGGGGCGTTCTTCGACAACATCCCGTACGTCGCCACGATGACGCCCGTCGTCGAGGGCATGGTGGCCGAGATCCCCGACGCCGCCACCGGGCAGGCGCTGTGGTGGTCGTTCGCCCTGGGCGCCGACTTCGGCGGCAACGGCACGGCGGTCGCCGCCAGCGCCAACGTGGTGGCGCTCGGCATCGCCGCCCGTGCGGGGCACCGGATCAGCTTCTGGCAGTTCACGCGGTACGGCATCGTGGTGACGTTGATCAGCACGGCGATGGCGTGGGGCTACGTCTGGCTCCGGTACTTCTAGACCGGCGCGCTCCGCGGCACCCCTCGTGC
>NZ_JBHXCW010000154.1:0-18816 GCF_042725365.1 Lentzea sp. NPDC060358
GCCCGCGGCGGCGGCTTGGAGCACCAGCGGGCAGGGATCCGCTGGTGCCAAGGCCGGTGTGCTCGCGAACGTGAGCGGGATCGCCTGCAGCGCCGCCGGGGTGATCTCCTGGACGGCCGTCGCCGGAGCCACCGAGTACGACGTGTGGTGGAGCGCCAACAACGGGAACTTCACCGGTCCGATCCGCGTCAAGTCCGGCACCTCGTACGCCACCGGCAACGCGGGCGTGAAGCGCACTCAGGTGCAGGCGCTCGCCGGGACCACGTGGTCCAGTGCGGTGGTTCCCCGAAACTGCCCATAGGAATTCCCTCGATCGGCTGAACCTCGCCCACCGGGATTTGGGGTCAAATCAGCAGGTGGTGGCCCTGCGTAGCTGTCAAGGTGCCGAAAGTCCCTCATCACAAGGGGAAATCGGCGCCCGTCGGACGCTTGCGCGGCAGGTGAAGCTTCTCCAAGATTGTCGACGCGGCCCGCTGGGCCGAGGGGCGAAGCGATGAACCACCGGGCGAGTCTGGTCGCCGGTCCGGTGGGGAGCTAGAGGCGAGCCCACCGCCTGGGAGCAACAACTCTGGAGAGTTGCGCCATGCGTAGTCTGGGTCCGCGCCTCGAGGTCGCCGTGTCGTTGACGATCCTCATGCTCGGCGCGGCTGTCGTCGCGGCCATGCACCTCACGTGGCCGGAACCGCAGCGCCCCGCCATGGCGTACTCGGTGAGCAGCGGCGAGTCGGACATGCAGCAGCTCCAGCCGTTCGAGATCAACGACATCTCCGGCGCGCCGGTGGAGCTCACGCCGGGTGCCGAGGGGGAGCGCAAGGTGCGGCTCTCCAACCCCAACGCGGTCGACATCATCGTCGAGAGCCTGTCGGCGGTGCCCGGTCAGCCGCTCGACGCCACGCAGCAGCGCGTCGCCGGGTGCCCGGCCGGGGTGCTGACGGTCGTGCCGCTCACCGACGTCGTGGAGATCCCGGCGGGCGGGGCGGTCGAGGTGACCATGAAGGTCCAGGTGTCGAAGGACGTGCCGGCGGCGTGCGCCGAACTCGTCTTCCCGCTCACCTACTCGGGCCGGGCCAAGCACGGCTAGAAGTGCTTGAGCGCCTCTCGTCGTGACAGCGGGGACAGCTCGGGCCTCGCCTCCACGAACGACCGCACCCAGCCCGGTTCGGTCTTCGCGAACTCCCGCAGTGCCCACCCGATCCCCTTGCGCAGGAAGAAGTCCGGGTCGGCCGCGTTCGCGTCGATGCACGCCGTGAGCAGGTCGACGTCGGTCGCGTCCTTCGCGCCGAGCTGGCAGATCACCGACGTGCGCCGCCGCCACCGGTCCGCGTCGGCCGACCACTCCAGCACCAGCGGACGCACGACGCCGGGCGCGGAGCGCAGGAGCGGGCCGATCCGCTTCGACGCGATCTCGTCCACGTAGTCCCACCACGCGCCGGTCACGACCATCTCGTCGAACCACGGCAGCAGGTCGGCCGACTGGAACCGCCGGTCGCCGCTCAGCGCCAGTGCGACGTAGCGCTCCTCGCGGTAGGTCGCCTCGCGCCACAGCGTCTGCACCGCCTCGAGCCACTCGGCGCGGTCGTGCACCGGGGGCAGCGACTTCAGCAGCTCGGCGCGTCCCGGTTTTTGCACGCCGAGGAACGGCATGGCGGACTTCATGTACGCCTGCATCTCCTGCGCTTTGCGCGAATCGGCGCGCTCCTCGAGTCCGGCTCGAACGGCTTCGATCAAGGGAACCTCAAGTCTCACACCCAAACGGTATAGCCATAAGGAGTAGCCCTGTTGAGATTATTGGCCCCATTCGTGTCACAATCGCTAACGAATTCGCAAAGCATCCTTTGACCACGCACGGGTGTGAACAGAAAACGCGCGCGTTCCGGATACAGTTCGCGTTCATGCGCGTGCTCATGGTGGTGGCGGCGCTCGTGCTCGGCAGCATGGGTGCCACCAAGGCGGAGACGGTGGACTACCTGGATCTGCCGCTGGTCAACGGGAACGGCGAGGAACGGGGTGGCGTGCACCCCGACCTGCCGTACGACCGCGCCGCGCTCGAGCAGGCGTTGAAGTCGAACCGGGACAAGGGCATCTCGCCGGTCCGGTTCAAAGCGTTGTTGTGGCAGTACTGGATTGTGCGCGCCGCCGATGAAGCGGGCGTGCGGCTCGCCGACTGGGATCCGCAGGGCAGTGCCGACTCGAACCGTTCGACGATCTTCGGCGTGTACGACTTCTACGCGAAGTTGTACCTCACCCACCCGGAATCGCTGAGGTGGATGGGATTCGCGAACATCGGCGCGCCCGCGTTCGCCGCGGGCATGCTCGACTTCGGCACGGTGCCGGAACTGCGCTGGTTCTCGTCGATGCTGATGTCGATGCAGAAGCACATCTTCATGGACCTCGGCGCGATGCACGCCGCCTATCTGCACGGTGGCGTGCAGGCCGTGGAGGAACTGCGCGACGCGGGGATCATCGACCCGGGCACCACCGCGGCGTGGGCCGACCCGGCGCAGGCGGTGCTGGAGTTCTCGTCGCGCGAGCAGAACCTGGTGATCCCGGACCAGTTCGACCGGATGCGCTCGCGGCTGCTGCCGCCCGGCGAGGTCGTCACGTACGCGATCACCGTCGCCGGCCCGATGCCGGTGCCGGGCGGCAGGACGCCCGCGCGGTACCGGCCGCTGTTCGGGGGGCCGCTGCCCGCGTTCAACTACGCCGACCGCGAGGACCGCTGGGACTTCCTCAGCAACGACACGGTCCCGGCCTACGAGCGGTTGCCGGCCGACAGCGTGCGCAAGATCGTCACGAGGCCGTTCGCGGACCGCGTGGCCGAGTACCGCGCCACCGCCAGGCTGCTCGACCTGCTCAGCCCGTTCGGCGGCCGTGACGTGCCGTGACCGCGCGGATTCATTCGTCGTTCAGGGGTGGAAACGGATCAGTCGAAGTAGGCTGCTGACCATGACGCCGTACGACTACGACCTGATCGTCATCGGCTCTGGTCCTGGCGGCCAGAAAGCGGCGATCGCGGGTGCGAAACTGGGCAAGCGCGTGGCGGTCATCGACAAGCAGGAGATGATCGGCGGCGTGTGCGCCAACACGGGCACCATCCCGTCGAAGACGCTCCGCGAAGCCGTCATGTACCTGACGGGCATGAGCCAGCGCGAGCTGTACGGCGCGAGCTACCGCGTCAAGCAGGACATCACCATCAACGACCTGATGGCCCGCACGCAGCACGTGATCGGCCGCGAGGTCCAGGTCGTGCGCGCGCAGCTGCACCGCAACGGCATCGACCTGCTCAACGGGTTCGGACGGTTCGTCGACGAGCACACCGTTGCGGTGGAAGGGAACCACCGCAACGACCGGACGACGATCAGCGGTGAGTACATCGTGATCGCGACCGGCACGACCCCCGCGCGTCCGTCCGTCGTGGACTTCGACGAGGAGCGCATCCTCGACTCCGACGAGGTGTTCGCCCTCAACGAGATCCCGTCGTCGCTGGTCGTCGTCGGCGCCGGCGTGATCGGCATCGAGTACGCGTCGATGTTCGCCGCGCTGGGCAGCCGGGTGACGGTCGTCGAGCAGCGCGAGCGGATGCTCGACTTCTGCGACCCGGAGATCGTCGAGTCGCTGAAGTTCCACCTGCGCGACCTCGCCGTCACGTTCCGGTTCGACGAGAAGGTCGTCGACGTCTCGGTGTCGGAGTCCGGCACCATCACGACCCTGGCCTCCGGCAAGCGCATCCCGGCCGCCGCCGTCATGTACTCGGCGGGCCGCCAGGGCTGCACCGACCACCTGGACCTCGCCGCCGCCGGCCTCGAGGCCGACCGCCGCGGCCGCCTGTCCGTCGACGAGCACTACCGCACGCCCGTCGAGCACATCTACGCCGTCGGTGACGTGATCGGCTTCCCGGCGCTCGCCGCGACGTCGATGGACCAGGGCCGCCTCGCCGCCTACCACGCGTTCGGCGAGCCGGTGCACGAGCTGACCGCGTTGCAGCCCATCGGCATCTACACGATCCCGGAGATCTCCTACTGCGGTGCCACGGAAGCCGAGCTGACGTCGTCGGCGGTGCCCTACGAGGTCGGCATCTCGCGCTACCGCGAGCTGGCGCGCGGCCAGATCGTCGGTGACGCCTACGGCATGCTGAAGCTGCTCGTGTCCACTGTGGACCGCAAGATCCTCGGTGTGCACGTCTTCGGCACCGGTGCCACGGACCTCGTGCACATCGGCCAGGCCGTGATGGGCTGCGGCGGCACGGTCGACTACCTCGTGGACACGGTCTTCAACTACCCGACCCTGTCGGAGGCCTACAAGGTCGCGGCCCTGGACGCCACGAACAAGATCCGCGCCCTGGACCGCTTCACGACCCGCTGATCAGGACCGGGTGAGGCCGCCGTCGTGGGCCACGATGGCGGCCTGCACGCGGTTGGCGACCTCGAGCTTGGGCAGGATCCGGCTGATGTGCGCCTTCACCGTGCCGGTCGCCATGTAGAGCTGCTCGCCGATCTCGGTGTTGGACAGTCCCTCGCCGACCAGTTCCAGCACGGTGCGCTCGGTCTCGGTGAGCGCGTCGATCTTGCGGCGCGCGGCCGAGCCGTCGTCCGGTGCGGTCAGGTGGCGTTCGATCAGGCGCTTGGTGATCTGCGGGGCGAGGATCGGCTCGCCCGCGACGGCCTTGCGGACGGCGTTGATCAGGTCCTGGGGCGGGGTGTCCTTGAGCAGGAACCCCGTCGCGCCGACCTTGAGGGCCTGGGCGACGTAGGAGTCCTCGCCGAACGTCGTGAGCATGACGACGTTCGTGGTCTTGGCGATCTGCTCCGCGGCCTTGAGGCCGTCGCCGCCGGGCATCCGGATGTCCAGCAGGGCCACGTCGACGATGTGCCGAGCCGTCAGTTCCACGGCCTGCCTGCCGTCGTTCGCCTCGGCCACGACGGTGATCTCGGGGTCGTTCTCCAGGATCAGGCGGATGCCGGCGCGCATCAGGGTCTCGTCGTCGGCGATGAGAACTCGGATCACGCGGGCCAGACTACGGGCGTTCCTGTTCCTTCGCGTCCAGTTTGCCGTCCCGGAAGCACAGCTTGTAGACGAGCTCCGGGTTGTGCGAGGTCCGGAACCGGGAGCAGCCGTCCACCCCGAGCTGTCCCACCCCGAACTGCTCCATGACCTCGTCCTCCGAGGTGACGCCCACCTTCAGCGAGTCGAAGTACGGCGCGTTCATCTGCGTGGGGTTGAACAACGCGAACAGCAGCAGCACCGCCAGGGCGCCCGCGATGGGCAGCAGCGCCAGCAGTCCCAGGCAGCCGCCGCCCACCACCCGCGGCACCGTCAGGATCTCGGCCGCCGGCGGTGGCGGGACCTCCTGCACCTCCGCCACGGTCTGCTCGGACTGGGTCGCGGGGTGCAGCGGGACGTCCGCCGCGACGCGGAAACCGCCTTCCACCGGCGGTCCCGCGCTGAACGAGCCGCCGAGCAGGCCGACGCGTTCCTCCAGGCCGATCAGGCCCCGGCGGGTGCCCTTGCCGGGGGCCGAGTCCGACGGGCCGTTGAGGACCTGGATGCGGGCACGTCCGCCCTGGACGGCCACCTGCACGCGGGCCCGGGACGCGGGGGCGTGCTTGTGGACGTTCGTCAGGGCCTCGCGGACCATCCGGTGCACGGCCCGGCGGGTGCGCGGGTCGGCTCCGTGCAGGTCGTCGCCCGACCAGTCGAGGGAGACGGTCAGGCCCGCCGCGGCCGAGCTGTCCACGAGGGCGGCGATGTCGGAACGGGTGCCGGTGTCCTCGTCCAGGGACTCGGGTTCCGGGTTGGTGCGCAGGACGCCGAGGATCTCCCGCAGCTCCGCCATCGCGAGGGACGAGGTGGTGCGGATCAGCTCGGCCTGCTCGTGCAGCTGGGGCGCCTTGCTGGCGGTCGCGAGCTCCAAGGCGCCGGCGTGGATGGAGATCAGGCTCAGGCGGTGGCCGAGCATGTCGTGCATCTCGCCCGCGATGTGGGCGCGTTCGTCGGAACGGGCCGAGGTGGCGGTCAGGGCCCGCGCGCGTTCCAGGTACTCGTTGCGTTCCTGCAGGAGCCGGACCATCGGCCTGCGCCGGCCCAGCAGCATGCCCGAGACGGCGGGGAACAGCACGAAGAAGATCGCACCGGCGACCGCGCCGAAGATCGCCTCCCACAGCGGCATGGACCGGTAGCTCTCCTGGAGCTGGCTGAACCCTCCCTGCAGCACGACCATCACGCCGAGCAGCGCCCACAGCCTGCCCAGCGGGGTGATCCGGCGGCAGGCCGCGAAGACCACGAACATCGTGACGGCCTGCGCCCACAGGTTGTTGACCGCGAACAGCGGTGCCGTGAGCAGCAGCGCCCAGACCGGCTTGTGCGGCACCAGCCACACCAGCGCCGCGATCCACAGCGCGGTGCCGGCCGTCAGCAGCGGGTGGGGGACCGGGGCGAGCGGGGCGACCAGCGGCACCAGGCCGACCAGGAACGCCAACGCGGGCCGGACGAACCTCATCGGGCCAGCTCCTTCTTCGCGTCCAGCACGCCGTAGTCGTCGAAGCACAGCTCGAAGTCGATCTCGTCCGAGTCGCTCGCGTGGTAGCGGGAGCAGCCCGCGTTGTCGGAGGCGACGCCGAACCCGTACGTCTCGGTGATCTCCTCCTCGTGCACCACCGAGACCTGCAGGCCGTCGAACTCCTCCCTGCTCATCTCGCCGCGGCCGAAGACCGCGACGATCAGCAGCACGAACGCCGTGCCGATCGCCGGGACGACCGCGAGCGCGGCGAGGCAGCCGCCGCCGACCACGCGCGGCACGGTCAGGACCTCGGCCGTGATCGGGGGCGGCGCCTCCACGACGGTCCCCGTCACGCCCTTCTCCTCCTGCACCACCGGACGCGACGGCAGGTCGGCCACCACCCGGAACCCGCCCGCGGACGGGCGCGCGTCGAACGTGCCACCGATCAGCGCGACCCGTTCCTCCAGGCCGATGAGGCCGCGCCGGGTACCGGCACCACGCGGCTCGCCGCTCATGCCGTTGACCACCTCGACGCGCACGCGGTCGGCCACGTGCACCGAGACGCGCGTTCGTGCGGACGGCGCGTGCTTGTGCACGTTCGTGAGTGCTTCGCGCACGACCCGATGCACTGCTCTGCGCAGTCGTGGGTCGGCATCGGACAGATCGTCGCCCGTCCAGTCCAAGAGGACGGACACACCCGCGGCAGCAGACGCGGCCACGAGCCGTTCGACGTCCGCGCGCGTACCGGCGTCCTCGTCGGAGTCGGTCGACGTGCCGAGCACGCCGAGGATCTCGCGCAGTTCGTCCATCGCGACCACGGACGTCTTGCGGATCAGCTCGACCTGTTCCCGCAGCTCCGGTGCCTGTTCGGCGGCCGAGCGCTCCAGCGTGGCCGCGTGCGCGGTAAGCTGGCGGAGCCGGTGGCTGAGCATGTCGTGCATCTCGCTCGCGATGTGCGCGCGTGTCGCCGACCTCGCGGTGCTCGCGGTCAGTTCGCGGGCGTGCTCCAAGTAGTCGTTGCGCTCCATCAGGACCTGCGTCAACGGCTTGCGGCGCCCGATCAGCCACCCGGCGACGGCGGGGAAGACCAGCAGGAACACCACGGTGAACCCGGTGCCGAGCACGTACTCGAGCGGGTCGTCCCCCGCGCGCCACGAGTAGAGGGCGCCGAACGCCGACTGCAGCACCGCGGTGACGCCGATCAGCGCCCACAGCCTGCCCTGCGAGCGCACGGACCGGGCGGCGCGGAAGATCACGAGCGACGTCGGGGCGAGCGCGAGCAGGTTGTTGACCGCGTTCAGCGGAGCCGTGAGCACGATCGCCCACGTGGGCCGGCGCGCGCTCATCGGCACCAGAGCGGCCGCCCACACCGCGGACGCGACCACGAGCCACCACTGACCGGGTCTGCCCAGGGGCGCCACCAGCGTCACGAGCGCCAGCAGGAAGGCGGTGGCCATCCACAGCCCGTCGCGCACCTTCACGTTCACGCTGATCATCATGCGCGACGGTCCCATCGGGTCCCAGCGCCAGGTGGCCCGTTCGGGTGGACAGGTGGCCACAGTCTGTTGAGTGAGTTTGCATGACCGTGCATAATCATGCGTATGACAGTGAGGATCGCGGTCGCGGGCGCCAGCGGGTACGCGGGTGGCGAGCTGCTCCGCCTGCTACTGGGACATCCGGACGTCGAGATCGGCGCGCTGACAGCGCACAGCAGCGCCGGTGACCTGCTGCTCAAGCACCAGCCGCACCTCCTGCCGCTCGCGGACCGCCGCCTACAAGACACCACAGCCGAGACCCTCGCAGGGCACGACGTGGTGTTCCTCGCACTTCCGCACGGCCACTCGGCCGCCATCGCCGAGCAGCTCGGCGACAGCACGGTCGTGATCGACTGCGGCGCCGATCACCGCCTGACCAGCGCCGACGACTGGACGCGGTGGTACGGCGGGGAGCACGCCGGGTCGTGGCCGTACGGCCTGCCGGAGCTTCCCGGTCAGCGGGACGCGCTCGTCGGCGCCCGCCGCGTGGCCGTTCCCGGCTGCTACCCGACGGTGTCCTCGCTCGCCCTGGCGCCGGCCGTCGGCCTGATCGAGGACGAGGTGGTCGTCGTCGCCGTGTCCGGCACGTCCGGCGCGGGCAAGTCGCTCAAGACGACCCTGCTCGGCTCCGAGGTCATGGGCTCGGCCAGCGCCTACGGCGTCGGTGGTGCGCACCGCCACACGCCGGAGATCACCCAGAACCTGAGCGCCGCCGCGGGCCGCCCGATCAAGGTCAGCTTCACGCCGGTGCTCGCGCCGATGTCGCGGGGCATCCTCGCCACCTGCACGGCCCGGCTGAAGGACGGCTCCCACGTTCGCGAGGCCTACGAGAAGGCGTACGCGGACGAGCCGTTCGTGCACCTGCTGCCCGAGGGCTTCTGGCCGACGACGAACGCAGTGCTGGGCTCGAACGCCGTCCAGCTGCAGGTCGCCGTCGACTCCGACCTGGGCCGGCTCGTGGTCGTGGCCGCCGTCGACAACCTGGCCAAGGGCACCGCGGGTGCCGCCGTCCAGTGCATGAACCTCGCTCTCGGCCTGCCGGAAACGTCCGGCCTCTCGACCGTTGGAGTAGCTCCGTGAACCGCAGCAAGGGCGTCACCGGACCGAAGGGCTTCCGGGCCGCCGGGATCGCCGCCGGGATCAAGGAGTCCGGCGCGCCGGACCTCACGCTCGTCGTCAACGACGGGCCGTCCGACGCCGCCGCCGGCGTCTTCACCACGAACAAGGTGAAGGCCGCGCCGGTGTTGTGGTCGCAGCAGGTGGTCCAGTCGCGGCGACTGACCGCGGTCGTGCTCAACTCCGGCGGCGCCAACGCGTGCACCGGTCCCGAGGGCTTCCAGGACACGCACGCCACCGCCGAGAAGGTCGCCGAGGTGCTCGGCGCCGGTGCCGTCGACGTCGCGGTGTGCTCCACCGGCCTGATCGGCGAGCGCCTGCCGATGGACAAGGTCCTCGCGGGCGTCGAGAGCGCGGCGAAGGAGCTGGACTCGTCCGTCGAAGCCGGTCTCGCCGCCGCCACCGGCGTGATGACCACGGACAGCCGCCCGAAGCAGTCGTGGAAGGCCTCCGAGCAGGGCTGGTCGGTCGGCGGGTTCGTGAAGGGCGCGGGCATGCTCGCCCCGAACATGGCCACGATGCTGTCGGTCATCACGACCGACGCCGAGATCTCCGGCGAGCAGCTCGACAAGGCGTTGCGCCAGGCCACCTCGCGCACGTTCGACCGCCTCGACGTCGACGGCGGCACGTCCACCAACGACACCGTGCTCGTGCTGGCCTCCGGCGCCTCGGGCGTCGAGCCGTCGTTCGACGACTTCGCCGCGTTGCTGACCGAGGTCGCGGGCGACCTGGTCAAGCAGCTCCAGGGCGACGCCGAGGGCGTGACGAAGGAGATCAGCATCACGGTCAGGCAGGCCGCCACCGAGGCCGAGGCCGTCCACGTCGGACGGACGGTCGCCGAGGACAACCTCGTGAAGACCGCGCTGTTCGGCAGCGACCCGAACTGGGGCCGCATCGCGATGGCGCTGGGCCGCGCGGACGCCGAGATCGACCCGGACGTCCTGCAGATCCTGATCAACGGCGTGTCGTTGTACCGCAACGGCACGCGCGACCGCGACCGATCCGAGGCCGACCTGTCCGGCCGCGAGATCGAGATCGTCATCGACCTCAACGTCGGCGACGCCGAGGCCACCGTGCTCACCACGGACCTGTCCCACGACTACGTCGAAGAGAACAGCGCGTACTCCTCATGAACGCACAAGAGAAAGCGGCGGTCCTCGTCGAGGCGCTGCCGTGGCTGGAGCGCTTCCGCGGCGCGCTCGTCGTGGTCAAGTACGGCGGCAACGCCATGGTCGACGACGAGCTGAAGAAGGCGTTCGCCGAGGACATGGTGTTCCTGCGGCTGTGCGGCCTGCGCCCGGTCGTCGTGCACGGCGGCGGCCCGCAGATCAAGTCGATGCTCGACCGGCTCGGCATCCACAGCGAGTTCCGCGGCGGCCTGCGCGTCACCACGCCCGAGGCCATGGACGTCGTGCGGATGGTCCTGGTCGGGCAGGTCGGGCGCGAGCTCGTCGGCCTGATCAACCAGCACGGCCCCTACGCCGTCGGCATCTCCGGCGAGGACGCGCACCTGTTCACCGCCACCCGCCGGGGCGCGCTCGTGGACGGCGAGGAGGTCGACATCGGCCTCGTCGGCGACATCACCGAGGTCAACCCGGACGCGGTGCTCGACATCGTCCGCGCGGGCCGCATCCCGGTCGTGTCGTCGGTCGCGCCGGACATCCACGGCGTGCCGCACAACGTGAACGCGGACACGGCGGCCGGCGCTCTCGCGGTGGCCCTCGGTGCCGAGAAGCTCGTCGTGCTCACGGACGTCGAGGGCCTGTACTCGAACTGGCCCGACAAGTCGTCGCTGGTGGACCGGATCCGCGCCGCCGAGCTGGAGAAGATCCTGCCGGACCTGGAGAGCGGCATGGTGCCGAAGATGGAGGCCTGCCTGCGCGCGGTGCGCGGCGGCGTCCCGCAGGCGCACGTGATCGACGGCCGGCTGGCGCACAGCGTTCTGCTCGAAGTGTTCACCTCCGAAGGCGTGGGCACGATGGTGTTGGGGGACAACGAATGACCACTCGCTGGCAACAGTCCATGATGGACAACTACGGCACGCCGTCGTTGCAGCTCGAACGCGGTGAGGGCGCGCACGTCTGGGACGCCGACGGCAACCGGTACGTCGACCTGCTGACCGGTCTCGCGGTCAACGCCCTCGGCCACGCCCACCCGGCGATCGTCGAGGCCGTGTCCACGCAGATCGCGAAGCTCGGCCACACCGGCAACCTGTACGTCAACGAGCCCGCGCTCAAGCTCGCCGAACGCCTCCTCGACCTCGCGGGCGAGCCCGGCAAGGTCTTCTTCTGCAACTCCGGCGCCGAGGCCAACGAGGCCGCGCTCAAGATGGCCCGCCTCACCGGCCGCACCAAGGTCGTCTCCACGGTCGGCGGCTTCCACGGCCGCACGATGGGCGCGCTCACGCTGACCGGCCAGGAGCCCAAGCGCGCGCCGTTCGCACCGCTCGTGCCCGGCGTCTCGCACATCCCGTTCGGCGACGTCGCGGCGCTGGAGGCGGCGATCGACGACGACACCGCGGCGTTCATCGTCGAGCCGATCCAGGGTGAGCAGGGCGTCGTCGTCCCGCCCGCCGGTTACCTGCAGGAAGCCCGCCGGATCACCGCCGAGCACGGCGCGCTGTTCATCCTCGACGAGGTGCAGACCGGCATCGGCCGCCTCGGCTCGTGGTTCGCGTTCCAGCAGGCCGGGATCGTGCCGGACGTCATCACGCTCGCCAAGGGCATCGGCGGGGGCCTGCCGCTCGGCGCCACCATCGGCTTCGGCGCGGCGGCGGAGCTGTTCCAGCCGGGTCACCACGGCACGACGTACGGCGGCAACCCGGTGTGCTGCGCCGCCGGTCTCGCCGTGCTCGACACGATCGCCTCGGAAGGCCTGCTGGAGCACGCCTCGTCCGTGGGCAAGGAGATCGCCGCGGGCGTGGAGGCGTTGCACCACCCCGCGATCTCCGGAGTTCGGGGAGCCGGCCTGTTGCTCGGCATCACGCTGCGAGAGGCGGTCTCGGCGAAGGCCGCGGCGGCCGCGCAGAAGGCCGGTTACCTGATCAACCCGATCCAGCCCGACGTGCTGCGGCTCGCCCCGCCGCTCGTGCTGGAGACCTCCGACGCGCAGGCCTTCGTCGCCGCGCTCCCCACCTTCTTCGAGGAGACGCCGTGAGCCCGAGGCACTTCCTGCGCGACGACAGCCTGAACACCGACGAGCAGTCCGCGGTCCTCGACCTCGCCGACGCCTACAAGGCCGACCGGTTCACCGCGAAGCCGCTGGCCGGCCCCAAGTCCGTCGCCGTGATCTTCGAGAAGAACTCGACGCGCACCCGCCTGTCGTTCGAGGTCGGCATCGCGCAGCTCGGCGGCAACCCGGTGATCATCGACGGCCGCTCGATGCAGCTCGGCCGCGAGGAGACCATCGAGGACACCTCGCGGATCCTGTCCGGCTACGTCGACGCCGTGGTGTGGCGGACGTTCGCGCAGGCCCGCATCGACGCGATGGCGTCCGTCTCGCGCATCCCGGTCGTCAACGCGCTGACCGACGAGTTCCACCCGTGCCAGGTGCTCGCCGACCTGCAGACGATCCGCCGCCGCTACGGCAAGCTCGCCGGGCTGACGCTCACCTACCTGGGCGACGGCTCCAACAACATGGCGCACTCGCTGCTGCTGGGCGGCGCCACGGCCGGCATGCACATCCGCATCGGCGCGCCCGCCGGGTTCGTGCCGAACCCGCAGTTCCTGGAGGACGCGAAGAAGCGCGCCGCGGAGACCGGCGGCTCGGTGGCGCTGATCAGCGACCCGCGCGGGTCGGTCGACGGCTCGGACGTGCTGGTCACCGACACGTGGACGTCGATGGGCCAGGAGAACGACGGCAAGGACCGCGTCGGCCCGTTCCGCCCGTACCAGGTGAACGAGTCGCTGCTGGCGGCGACCGGCAAGCCGGACTCCACCGTGCTGCACTGCCTCCCGGCCCACCGCGGCTGGGAGATCACCGACGACGTGCTCGACGGCCCGCAGTCGCTCGTGTGGCAGGAAGCCGAGAACCGCCTGCACGCGCAGAAGGCGCTCCTCGTGTGGTTGCTGGAGCAGTCGTCATGACCCGCACCGCACGTCAGGGCCGCATCGTCGAGATGGTCAGCCAGCTCGTCATCCGCAGCCAGTCCGAGCTCGCGAAGCTCCTCGCCGCCGAGGGCATCGACGTCACCCAGGCCACGCTCTCGCGCGACCTGGACGAGCTCGGCGCGGTCAAGCTGCGCGGCCCCGACGGCGGCGCGCCGATCTACGTGATCCCCGAGGACGGCAGCCCCGTCCGCGGTGTCCAGGGCGGCACGACCCGGCTCGCGCGCGTGCTCGGCGAGCTGCTGGTCTCGACGGACTCGTCGGCCAACCTCGCCGTCCTGCGCACTCCGCCCGGCGCGGCGCAGTTCCTGGCCTCCGCGCTCGACCGGGCCGCGTTGCACGAGGTCGTCGGCACGATCGCGGGCGACGACACGATCCTCGTCGTGGCCCGCGAACCGATGACCGGCGCCGAGCTCGCCGACCGGATCGCCGCGCTGTCCTCGGGTTCGGTCGATGAATGAGCCCGTGCACGCCGTCCTGACGTTCGACGCGGGTGTGGTCGTGGCGGTGGACGGCGAGACCGTCTCCGTCGCCGAGGCCGCCCGCGAGCTCAACTTCCGCGCGGGCGTGGTCCGCTCCAGCCTCGGATCGGTCGCGGTCCGGGTCGCGCGGATGGCCCTGCCGTCGGGCTGCGGTCAGGTCGACGTCGCGCTGTACGAGGGGCGCGTCGTCGGGCTGGTGGCCCGTTCGGAAGAATCGCTGTACGACTTCGCTAGCTGAAAGTTGCGTCTGATGAGTTCTTTGTGGGGTGGCCGGTTCGAGTCGGGACCGGCCGAGGCGATGGCGCGGTTGTCGCTGTCGACGCACTTCGACTGGCGGCTGGCGCCGTACGACATCGCCGGTTCGCGCGCGCACGCCCGCGTGCTGCACGCCGCGGGTCTGCTGACCGACGACGAGCTGGCCGGCATGCAGAAGGCGCTCGACGAGCTGCTCGCCGACGTCGAGTCGGGCGCCTTCACCCCGGTGCTGGAGGACGAGGACGTCCACACGGCCCTGGAACGCGGCCTGATCGACCGCGCCGGCACCGAGCTGGGCGGCAAGCTGCGCGCCGGCCGGTCCCGCAACGACCAGGTGGCGACGCTCTTCCGCATGTGGCTGCGCGACGCGGCCCGCCGGGTCGCCGCCGGTGTGCTCGACGTGGTCGACGCGCTGGCCGCGCAGTCCGAGACGCACTTCGGCGCCGTGATGCCGGGCCGCACGCACCTGCAGTCCGCGCAGCCCGTGCTGCTGTCGCACCACCTCCTCGCGCACGCCCACGCGTTGCTGCGCGACGTCGACCGCCTGCACGACTGGGACAAGCGCGCCGGGTTCTCCCCGTACGGCTCGGGTGCGCTCGCCGGGTCCTCGCTGGGCCTCGACCCCGCGAAGGTGGCCGCCGACCTGGGCTTCTACGCGCCGGTCGAGAACTCCATCGACGGCACCGCCTCGCGCGACTTCGCCGCCGAGATCGCGTTCGTGCTGGCCATGATCAGCGTGAACCTCTCGCGCGTCGCCGAGGAGGTCATCATCTGGACCACCGCCGAGTTCCGCTTCGCGGTGCTCGACGACGCGTGGTCCACCGGCAGCTCGATCATGCCGCAGAAGAAGAACCCGGACGTCGCGGAGCTCGCGCGCGGCAAGTCCGGCCGCCTGATCGGCAACCTGGCGGGCCTGCTCGCGACGTTGAAGGCGCAGCCGCTCGCCTACAACCGCGACCTGCAGGAGGACAAGGAACCGCTGTTCGACGGCGTCGAGCAGCTCGAGCTCCTGCTGCCCGCGTTCGCCGGCATGGTCGCGACGCTGAAGTTCGACGTCGCGCGGATGGCCTCGCTCGCCCCCGCCGGCTTCACGCTGGCGACGGACATCGCGGAGTGGCTGGTGCGCCAGGGCGTCCCGTTCCGCGTGGCCCACGAGGCCGCCGGTGCGTGCGTGCGCGCGGCGGAGACCCGTGGCGTCGGCCTGGAGGACCTGACCGACGAGGAGTTCGCCGCCATCTCGCCGTCGCTGACGCCCGAGGTCCGGTCCGTGCTCACGGTCGAGGGCTCGATCGCGTCGCGCAACGCCCACGGCGGCACGGCACCCGACCGCGTCCGCGAACAGCTGGACGCCCTCGTCGCGAAGGCCGCCGCCGCGCGTGAGTTCTAGGCTGCTGACCGAGGAGGAGCTGGCCGTCGACCCCGTCGACGCGTCCCGGCTCCTCCTCGGCTCGTTCCTGGAGGCGGGCGACGTGCGGGTGCGCATCGTCGAGGTGGAGGCCTACCGGGGCGGCGACGACCCGGCGTCGCACTGCTACCGCGGCAAGACCCCGCGCAACGAGGTGATGTTCGGTCCGGCCGGGCATCTCTACGTCTACTTCGTCTACGGCATGCACTTCTGCGCCAACGTCGTGTCGCTGACCGACGGCGTTCCGGGGGCCGTGCTGCTGCGCGCGGCCGAAGTCGTCTCCGGCGAAGACGTCGCGTTCTCCCGGCGGCCCACCTCGCGTTCCGCCGCCGAACTGGCCAAGGGACCCGCACGGCTGTGCAAGGTCCTCGGGCTCGACCGGTCGCAGAACGGCGTGGACCTCACCTCCGCCGACTCGCCGGTGCGGCTGTACGCGGGGGAGCCGGTGACGGAGGTGTTCTCCGGGCCGCGCGTCGGTGTCGCCGTGGCGATGGACGTGCCGTGGCGGTTCTGGATCGACTCCCCGGCCGTGTCGACGTACAAGCGCGGCGGGAAGCGGCGCCCCCGGTCAGCGTGACAGCCGGTCCAGCGCCGCCTTGAACTCCCGCTCCAGCTCCGGGTCCACCTCGAACACCAGCGGCACGGTCATGCTGATCTGCTCGCCGGCCGTCAGCCGTTCGACCAGCGTGCCCGCCACCTCGCGCAGGTCACGCGCGACGTCGTGCATCGCCCGCAGCTGCTGGTCCGCGAACTGCGCCTGGACGCGCGCCGCCGCGCGGGCGTTCTCGTCGGCGTAACTGGTGCCGTGGATGCCGCGGGCCCAGTCGAGGATCTCGTCGAACGTCCGCACGAACAGCTCACCGAGGTGCACGATGCGGTCGGGGTCGCCCGGCACGCCCGGCCCGCCGAACGCGGCCTCCTGCGTCCGCGCCGTGAACACCGTGTCGACCGCGACCTTGATGATCTCGCCCAGCAGCACGTTGCGGTCCCGGATCAGGGTGATACCGCTGCCGTGCTCCACGGTGCCGTTGCGCGGCGCGTACCGCAGGAAGTGCTCCCGGTACTTCTGCTCCAGAGCGGAAAGCCCTTGCGCCACCACGGTGACGTAGAGCAGGTACTCCCAGCCGCGCGGCTTCTCCCGCGCCAGCGCGGCCACCGACTGCGGCGTGATCGGGGTGGAGGGCGTGAACTCGGCGCGGTGCTGCGCGAGCTTCTGCACCACGGCGTCGGCGATCGTCTCCGGCGGGTGCACGCGCAGGTCCAGGTAACCCACGTGCGGGGAGAGCCCGGGGACCGGCGTGTCGTCGAGCCGGATCGGCAGCACGTACTCCGTGTGCTGTTCCAGCGCCTGCCCGAGAGCGGTCCTGCTCTGCAGCCTCGACCACTTGTCGACGTAGTGCCGCGAGCTGAAGAGCAGCACGTACCTCGCGCGAGTGCTGAACGCCTTCGAGAAGTACTCGACCAGGTCGAGCCCCCACATCTCGGTCTCGCGCTCGGGGCTGTGGAAGACCTCGACGCCCGCCGCCTTCAGCAGCGCGACGACGGGGAGGACCTGGTCGTGGTCCTCCCCGGCACAGGACAGGGCGACGTCGAACTCGTACTCGGCCACCCCGCCATTCTTTACGGCCTGACCGTCCTGCGGTACCAGGCCCGCCGGTAGCCGGAGGGCAGCGCGATCCGCGTGATCAGGTTGGTCAGCAGCGCACCGATGACCAGCCACAGGATGGCGGCCAGGCCCTCGTTGAGCAGCGTCGCCACGGCGGCGTTGTCCGGGGTGAACAGGCCGTCCAGGCCGAGCGTGATGCCGTCCGCCCAGCCCGACACGAACTGGAAGAACCCGTTGCCGGTGTTCGCGCCGGCGATCACCAGGAAGATGTGCACCAACAGCACGATGGCGAACATCCAGCACACGACGTCGATGACCGCGCAGACGGTCCGCACCGTCCGCACCCGGCGGTAGTCGGCGTCACGTTCGACGACCTCTTCGACCACCGGCTCGTTCACCCGCGGCATGTGCGGTTCGTTCACGCGCGGCATGCGTTCAGTGGGCCGCCGTAACTCCGCATCACGTGGATCCGTCATGCCCACGTGCGTACCCGTACGCGTACCAGGTCGAAACCTGTTGGACCAGGTAGGAGACAATCGGTGCCGTGAGCGAGCACATCCTTGACGAACTGTCCTGGCGCGGCCTGATCGCGACGTCCACCGACCTCGAAGCACTCCGCAAGGACCTGGACGCCGGCCCGCTCACCCTCTATTGCGGGTTCGACCCGACGGCGCCGTCGCTGCACGCCGGCAACCTGGTCCCGCTGCTGATGCTCAAGCGCTTCCAGATGGCGGGCCACCGGCCGATCGTGCTGGCCGGCGGCGCCACGGGCATGATCGGCGACCCGCGCGACACCGGCGAGCGCACGCTCAACTCGCTCGACACCGTCGCCGAGTGGGCCGGGCGCATCCGCGGACAGCTGGAGCGGTTCGTCGAGTTCGACGACTCGCCCACGGGCGCGGTCGTCGAGAACAACCTCAACTGGACCGGCCAGGTCACCGCGCTCGAGTTCCTGCGCGACGTCGGCAAGCACTTCTCGATCAACGTCATGCTGTCGCGCGAGACGGTCAAGCGCCGGCTCGAGACCGACGGCATGTCCTACACCGAGTTCAGCTACCTGCTGCTGCAGTCCAACGACTACCTGGAGCTGCACCGCAAGTACGGCACGGCGCTGCAGGTCGGCGGCTCCGACCAGTGGGGCAACATCGTCGGCGGCGTGGACCTGATCCGGCGCGTCGAGGGCAAGCACGTGCACGCCCTGACCGCACCGCTGGTCACCGACGCCGAGGGGCGGAAGTTCGGCAAGTCCACCGGCGGCGGCAACGTGTGGCTCGACCCGGAGATGACGTCGCCGTACGCCTGGTACCAGTACTTCGTGAACGTCGGTGACGCCGACGTGCTCCGCTACCTGCGCCTGTTCACGTTCCTGTCCCGGGAGGAGCTCGACGAGCTCGAGAAGCAGACCGCGGAGGCGCCGCACCAGCGGGCCGCGCAGAAGCGGCTCGCGCAGGAGTTCACCGACCTGGTGCACGGCGAGCGGGCCACGCAGCAGGTCATCCTCGCGTCGGCGGCGCTGTTCGGCCGCGGCGAGCTGCGCGACCTCGACCTGAGGACGCTCGCGAACGCGCTGGCCGAGGCGCCGACCGGTGAGGTGCGGCTGGCCGACTCGCCGACGATCCTCGACCTGCTCGTCGTGACCGGCCTGGCCGACAGCCGGGGCGCTGCCCGGCGCACGGTGAAGGAGGGCGGCGCGTACGTGAACAACGTGAAGGTCACCGACGAGGAGTGGGTGCCGTCCGCGGACGACCTGCTCCACGGCGAGTGGCTGGTGCTCCGTCGCGGCAAGCGCAACAACGCCGGCGTGCACGTCCGCGT
>NZ_JBHXCW010000155.1:0-18732 GCF_042725365.1 Lentzea sp. NPDC060358
GGGGGCCAGGGGGCGGAGCCCCCGACCAAGGGGGCAAGGGGGCGAAGCCCCCAAACACCGAAGACCCCGAAAAACTCACCGACGAACAGGAACCAGCCCGGTCTGCAAGGGCAGCAACGGAGCCACGACCCGGGCGAACGGCCCCCGGACCACAGCACCCCCGGGAGACTCGAAGGGCGCCCCGGCGTCGAAGACGTCGGGAACCCGGGCGAAGACGGCCCACCGCTCGTCCCAGGCCTGGACAACATCAAGACACCCACCGGGCAGGAACCGCGAGAGGTGCACCCCGGCGACCTCCCCGGTCTCCCCCAGCAGCGGAAGCAGCCGGAACCCGCCTTCCCGCCGCAACCGCCCGATCAACTCGACGCTGTCCATCTCACCGTCACATCCCTGGCTGGACCGTCACATCCCGGACTGGAGCCGCCGCAGACACCCCGGCCCGGTAAGCAGAGACCGCAGCATCCCGCTCCGCACCCGACCAGCCAAGGGGCTGGGCGATCAGTTCAGCCACCTGGCCCGCCACCGATACACCGAAGTCGAGGTGTTCCATGGCGATTCGCGTCCGGCGGGAAAGGACGTCGTCGAGTCCCAGGGCGCCTTCGTGGGTCACCGCGTAGACGATCTCCGCGGCGAGGTACCCGGCGACCGGCTCCGCGAGCGCGGGGTCCTGGGCGATCATCGCGAGGACGTCCGACACCGCAGACCCGTACCGGCGCAGCAGGCGCTCCACTGTGGACGTGGGCAGGCCGGACTCGGCGGCGACGCGGGCCCGGTCCGCCCACAGCTCGTGGAACCCGACTGCTCCGCAGAGGGGCAGCCGGGCGGTCAGGGACGGCGCGACGGCCTGGCCGAGGCCGGTGACGGCGGCGTTGACGACGTCCGCGGCCATCACCCGGTAGGTCGTGTACTTGCCGCCGGCGATGACGAAGAAGCCGGGTTCGGGCTCGGCGACCGCGTGTTCGCGCGACAGCTGCGCCGTGTCACCGGACGCACCGTCCAAAAGGGGCCGCAGTCCCGCGTAGGTGCCTACGACGTCGTCGGCGGACAGCGGGGTGCGCAGCACGGCGTTGACATGGTCGAGGATGTACGAAACGTCCTCGGGGGTGGCGGCGACGTCCTCGGGCGAACCGGAGTACGGGGTGTCGGTGGTGCCGATGATCCAGTAGGCGCCCCACGGGATCACGAACAGCACGGACTTCTCGGTCTGGGTGATCAGACCGCCGTCGAGCTGGATGCGCGACCGGTCGACCAGGACGTGCACGCCCTTGGACATCCGCACGTGGAACGGCGCGGTGCCGGGCGACATCGAGTTCAGCGAGTCGGTCCACACACCGGTCGCACTGATCACTCGGCGCGCACGCACAACATGCGTCACACCGGACAGTTCATCGCGGACGGACGCGCCGCAGACCCGGCCGTCGGTGCGCAGCAACGACGTCACCCGAGCGCGGGACACGACGGTGGCACCGTGCTGGGCGGCCGTCCGAACCAGAGTCGACACCAGCCGGGCGTCGTCCATCTGCGCGTCGTAGTACCGGATCGCGCCCGCGAAGGCGGAGGCGTCCAGCGACGGGCCGACGGCGGCCATCTTCGACCGGGACAGGTGCCGGTGCATCGGCACCGCCCCGGCGCCGCCGATCGAGTCGTACAGCAGGACGCCCGCGCCGACGTAGGCCCGTTCCCACTGCTTCTTCAGCGGGAAGAGGAACGGCACCGGCCGCACCAGGTGCGGTGCGAGCCGGCGCAGCAGGAGCCCGCGTTCCTTGAGCGCTTCCCTGACCAGCTTGAACTCCAGCTGCTCCAGGTAGCGCAGCCCGCCGTGGACGAGCTTGCTGGACCGGCTCGACGTGCCCGCCGCCCAGTCGTCTGCCTCGACCAGCGCGACGGACAGGCCGCGGGACGCCGCGTCGAGCGCCGCGCCGGCGCCGACCACACCACCTCCGACGACCAGCACGTCGAACTCCGTGCTGCCCAACGCTTCGAGCGAGTGCGCACGCCGAGCCGGATCCAGCCTCGCGAACAACTTCTTCAGCTCCTCTAGAAGGAAATCAGCGAACGTCGGCGTCGACCCAGTCGAACGACTTGGTGACGGCCTTCTTCCAGTTGCGGTACTCGCGCTCGCGCTCGTCGGCGGCGAGCTCCGGGGTCCAGCGCTTGTCCTCGGACCAGTTGGCGCGCAGCTCGTCGAGCGACGACCAGTAGCCGACGGCCAGGCCGGCGGCGTACGCGGCGCCGAGCGCGGTGGTCTCGGCGACGACGGGACGCACGACCGGCACGTCGAGCACGTCCGCCTGGAACTGCATGAGCAGCTCGTTGGCGACCATGCCGCCGTCGACCTTGAGCTCGGTCAGCGGCACGCCGGAGTCGGCGTTCATCGCGTCCAGGACCTCGCGGGTCTGGAACGCCGTCGCCTCCAGCACCGCCCGCGCGAGGTGGCCCTTGTTGACGAACCGGGTCAGGCCGACGACCGCGCCGCGGGCGTCGGAGCGCCAGTACGGCGCGAACAGGCCGGAGAACGCGGGCACGAAGTACGCGCCGCCGTTGTCCTCGACCGTCTTGGCCAGCGTCTCGATCTCCGCGGCCGAGCCGATGATGCCGAGGTTGTCGCGCAGCCACTGCACGAGCGAGCCGGTGACGGCGATGGAGCCCTCGAGCGCGTAGACGGGCGCCTCGTCACCGATCTTGTAGCAGACGGTCGTGAGCAGGCCGTTCTTCGAGGCGACCTTCTCCGTGCCCGTGTTGAGGAGCATGAAGTTGCCGGTGCCGTAGGTGTTCTTGGCCGTGCCGGGCTCGTAGCAGGCCTGGCCGAACGTGGCCGCCTGCTGGTCGCCGAGGATGCCCGCGATCGGCACGCCCTTGAGGACGCCGCCGGGGCCACCGGTGCCGTAGACCTCCGAGGAGGACCTGATCTCCGGCAGCATGGACACCGGGATGCCCATCTCACCGGCGATCTCGGCGTCCCACTGCAGGGTGTCGAGGTCCATCAGCATGGTCCGCGACGCGTTGGTGACGTCGGTGGCGTGCACGCCGCCGTGGGGGCCGCCGGTCAGGTTCCACAGCGTCCACGTGTCGGTGTTGCCGAACAGCAGGTCGCCCGCCTCGGCCTTCTCCCGGGCGCCCTCGACGTTGTCGAGAATCCAGCGGATCTTGGGGCCGGAGAAGTAGGTCGCGAGCGGCAGGCCGACCTTGGCCTTGTAGCGGTCGGCGCCGCCGCCGAGGGCGCCGAGCTCGTCGACGATCGCCTGGGTGCGGGTGTCCTGCCAGACGATGGCGTTGTAGACGGGCTCGCCGGTGTTCTTGTCCCACACCACCGCGGTCTCGCGCTGGTTGGTGATGCCGACGGCGGCGAGGTCACCGGTGTTGAGGTCGGCCTTGGCGAGCGCCTGGCCGATCACGAACCGGGTGTTCTCCTTGATCTCGACCGGGTTGTGCTCGACCCAGCCGGCCCTCGGGAAGATCTGCTCGTGCTCCTTCTGGCCCACGGCGACGATGGAGCCGCTGTGGTCGAAGATGATCGCCCGCGTGCTGGTCGTGCCCTGGTCGACGGCGAGAACGTACTGCGTCATCGGGTGAGGTCCTTTCGGGATGGTCAGGGGACGTCAGATCGCGATCGCGGCGACGACACCGGCGAGCGCGCCGCCGATGAGCGGGCCGACGACCGGCACCCAGGCGTAGCTCCAGTCGGAGTCCTTCTTGCCCACGGCCTCGCCGTCGGTGCCCTTGTAGGACAGCGGGAGGAGGGCGTGCGCGATGCGCGGGCCGAGGTCGCGGGCCGGGTTGATCGCGTAGCCGGTGGGGCCGCCGAGGGAGGCGCCGATGCCGACGACGAGCATCGCGACGGCCAGCGGGCCGAGCTGGGTGGGCGTCTTGCCGAACGCGAGGACGACCATGACCAGGACGAACGTGCCGATGACCTCGCAGACGAGGTTCCAGGCGTAGCTGCGGATCGCGGGGCCGGTCGAGAAGACGGCGAGCTTGAGGCCCTCGTCGGGCGTCTCGTCGAAGTGCGGCTTGTAGGCGAGCCAGGCGACGACGGCGCCGAGGAACGCGCCGAGGATCTCGCCGGCGAAGTAGACGAGCGTCGAGCCGAAGCCGACCGGCACACCGGGCGCGTACTCCGCGGCGCCGCTGGTGAGGATGCCGACCGTCACGGCGGGGTTGAGGTGCGCACCCGACTTGTACGCGACGTAGACACCGGCGAAGACGCCGAGACCCCAGCCGAAGTTGATCAGCAGCCAGCCGCCGTCGAAGCCCTTCGACTTGACGAGCAGCACGTTGGCCACCACGCCCGCACCCATCAACAGCAAGACGCCCGTACCGAGCACCTCGCTGACGAACACAGTCCCGAGACCCACGCTGGCCTCCCATTCGTCCTTGAACGGCTGATCACCCCGTGGTGACTGAGGCGGAACGTAATGACGAGCGTCACGCCTGCTCAACTGTCGCGTTTCGACAATGTCGACACCTGTGACCCCCGATGGTGTGACCAGCCGGTCACGCTGCGCGCAGACGTGGTGTTTTCAGGCCCGTGTCCAGGGGTGACGGGCGTCGTAGCTGTTCGACATTGCCGACACGGGTCGTCTCAATTACGTTTCTCGCGTGCCGGGACCCATCCAGTCGATCGAACGCGCCGCCGCCGTGCTGCGGCTGCTCGCCCGCGGTTCCGGCCACCACGGTCTCACGGAGATCGCCGACTCGCTCGGCCTGGCGCGGGGCACCGCGCACGGGATTCTCCGGACGCTGCAACGGGTCGAGTTCGTCGAGCAGGACCCGGCGACCGGCCGCTACCGCCTCGGCGCGGCGCTGCTGCACCTGGGAACGTCCTATCTGGACGCCAACGAGCTGCGGTCCAGATCGATCAACTGGGCCGACACGCTGGCCGCGCGCAGCGGCCAGGAGGTCCGGATCGGCATGCACCACGACGGCGCCGTGCTCGTCGTGCACCACGTGTTCCGCCCGGACAACTCCGTGCAGACCCTCGGCATCGGCGCGATGCTGCCGCTGCACGCCACCGCCCTGGGCAAGGTGCTGCTCGCCTACGACCCGGACCTGTCGGCGGCCGCACGCCGGCGGGAGCTGACGTCGCTGACGCGCCGGACCATCACGCGCACCCAGATGCTGGAGCGCGTGCTGACCGAGGTCCGCGCGCAGGGCTGGGCGGGCGAGGCCGAGGAGTACATGCCCGGCGAGGCGAGCATCGCCGCGCCCATCCGCATCCCCGGCGGCCTCGTCGTCGGGGCGATCGGCGTCTCCGGCGCGGCGGACCGGCTGTGCGACTCGGCCGGGCGGCCGCGCGCCACGCTGGTGCGGCAGGTCGTGCAGGCCGCGGAGTCCGTCACCACATCGCTCGTCGACGAGAACTGAGGGGCTCGCCGTGCAACGGTTCGTCATGTCGATCGACCAGGGGACGACGTCGACGCGCTGCATCGTGTTCGACCAGAACGCCCGGCTGGTCGCGGTCGCGCAGCGCGAGCACCGGCAGTACCACCCGCGTCCCGGCTGGGTGGAGCAGGACGCCGTGGAGATCTGGCGCAACGTCGACCGGATCATGCCGCAGGCGCTGCGGCAGGCGGGGATCACCGCCGAGCAGGTGGTGGCGCTGGGCATCACGAACCAGCGCGAGACGTTCGTGCTGTGGGACCGCCACACGGGTGTGCCGGTCGGGCGCGCGATCAGCTGGGAGGACATCCGGACCGAGGAGCTCGTCGCGCAGCTGGGGAGGAAACCGGGCATCGAGGAGGTCCGCGACCGCTGCGGCCTGCCGCTCGCGACCTACTTCTCGGCGCCCTCGCTGCGGTGGATGCTCGACAACGTCGCGGGGCTGCGCGCCAAGGCCGACCGCGGCGACGTCCTGTTCGGAACGATGGACACCTGGCTGATCTGGAACCTCACCGGCGGCGTGAACGGCGGCCTGCACGTCACCGACGTGACCAACGCGTCGCGGACGATGCTGATGAACCTCTCGACGCGGCAGTGGGACCCGACGCTGCTGGAGTTCTTCGGCGTGCCGTCGTCGATGCTGCCGGAGATCCGCCCGTCGACCGAGATCAGCGGCGTGACGACGCGGGTCGTGCCGGGCATCTCGATCACCGCGGCGCTGGGCGACCAGCACGCGGCGCTGTTCGGGCAGACCTGCTTCGAGAAGGGCTCGATCAAGGGCACCTACGGCACCGGCGGGTTCCTGCTGATGAACACCGGCACGGAGCTGGTGCGCTCCAAGCACGGCCTGCTCACCACGATCGGCTACCAGATCGGCGGTGAGCCGGCGTACGCGCTGGAGGGCTCGATCGCCGTCGCCGGGTCGCTCGTGCAGTGGTTCCGCGACAACCTCGGCCTGATCCACTCCGCGCCGGAGATCGAGACCCTGGCGCGCACGGTCAAGGACAACGGCGGCTGTTACATCGTGCCCGCGTTCTCCGGCCTGTTCGCGCCGCACTGGCTCGCGCAGGCGCGCGGGCTCGTCGTCGGGCTGACGTCCTACATCAACAAGGGCCACCTGGCGCGGGCCGTGCTGGAGGCGACCGGCTGGCAGACCCGCGAGGTGGTCGACGCGATGAACGCCGACCTCGGGTCGCCGACGCCGGTGCTCAAGGTGGACGGCGGCATGACGGCCGACCACCTGCTGATGCAGTTCATCGCGGACGTCCTGGACGTGCCGGTGATGCGCCCGCTGGTGGCGGAGACGGTGTCGCTGGGCGCCGCCTACGCCGCGGGGCTCGCCGCCGGGTACTGGCCGGACCTCGAAGGTCTGCGCCGCAACTGGCACCTGGCCGCGCGGTGGAACCCGGTGATGGACGCCCGGCACCGCGAGGACGAGTACGCGAACTGGAAGCGGGCCGTGGAACTCACGTTCGCGTGGGCCCGCTCCAGTCCGTCCACTTAGGAACGCTGCTTGCGCACCCACGCGGCCACGTCGTCCGCCGCGATCGGCAGCGCGTCGCTCAGGACGTCCGCGCCGTCGCTCGTGACGACGAGGTCGTCCTCGATGCGCACGCCGATGCCGCGCAGCTCCGGCGGCAGCGTCTCGTCGTTGGGGTGGAAGTAGAGGCCCGGCTCGACGGTCAGCGCCATGCCGCGTTCGAGGATGCCCTGCTGGTAGGTCTCCTGGCGGGCGTCGGCGCAGTCGTGCACGTCGAGGCCGAGGAAGTGGCCCGTGCCGCAGACGATGTAGCGCCGGTGGTGCTGGCCGGACGGGTCGAGCGCCTTGTCGACGCTCACCGGCAGCAGGCCCCAGTCGTGCAGGCCCTCGGCGAGCACCCGCATGGCGGTGTGGTGGAAGGCGCTGTAGTCGTTGCCGGGCCTGACCTCCGCGAGCGCCGCGACGTGCGAGGCGTGCACGAGGTCGTAGACCTTGCGCTGGGCGTCGGAGAACTCGCCGCTCACCGGGAACGTGCGGGTCACGTCGGCGGTGTAGAGGGAGTTCATCTCGACACCGGCGTCGAGCAGCAGCAGGTCGGCGTCGTTCACGCGGCCGTCGCAGCGCGTCCAGTGCAGCACCGGCGCGTGCGGGCCGGCGGCGACGATCGAGGTGTAGCCCGGGCCGTTGCCCTCGGTGCGCGCCCGGCGGTCGAACGTGCCCTGCAGCCAGCGCTCTCCCCCGCCGCGCACGGCCTGGCCGAGCTCCATCGCGACGTCGGCGAAGCCCTTGACGCTCGCGTCGACGGCCTGGCGGAGCTGGTCGACCTCCCAGTCGTCCTTGATGCGGCGCAGCTCGGACAGGGTGGTGCGCAGCTCGTCGCTGTGCGACCCGGTCAGCGCGTCGAGCAGCGGGTCGGCGCCCTTGGCCGTCAGCGTCTCGGGGTGGCGGCCGCGCAGCGCGGTCGCGAGGTCCTCCAGCGGCCGGGCGGTGAGGCCCAGTGCCGCGCCCCACTCCTTCGGGCCGGCCGCCGCGCCGATCCAGAACGGGCTGCGGTCGGCGTCACCGAAGAAGTCGACGCTGTGGACCTCCGACGGCACCGGCACGAACAGCGTGGCGTCGTCGTCCGACATCACCAGCACCGCGCCCTCGACCCGGCACCCGGTCAGCCACACGAAGTCGCTGTCGGCGCGGAACTCGTGGAACGTGTCGTTGGACCGGACGTGCGCCCGCCCCGCCGCCAGCGCGATCCGCTTGCCCGGCAGCGCCTGCGCGAGCCTCGCCCGGTGCTCCCGGGCGGCCTCCGCGGTGCCGCGCGGCAGGTCGATCGAGCTGTCCCACTCGCCCCAGCCGTCGCGGACGTACGAGCGGAACCCGTCCGCCTCCACCAGTTTCGCCATGTCGCGGCGTGTCCGAGCCAATTCGCGTCCCTCCAGAGTGGTCCTGATTACCACTCTTCCCCCTGCCGCGGGGGTCCCGCCAATCCGGATCGGGGATAGCCTCGGCCTATGGAACTGGAGATCCGGCACCTGAGGGCGGTGTGCGCCATCGGCGACGCGGGCAGCCTCTCCCGCGCGGCGACCCAGCTCGGCATCTCCCAGCCGTCCCTGACCACCCTGCTGCAGCGCGTCGAACGCCTGGTCGGCGGCAGGCTCTTCGACCGCGGGCGCGCCGGAGCCGTCCCCACGGCCCTCGGCGCGCAGATGCTCCAGCGGGCCCGGCTGCTGCTGGTGGAGCTGGACGCGTTCGGCTCGGACATGACCGGGCGCGACGGGCCGGTCCGCTTCGGCTCGGTGCACATGGAGTGCGTCGCACCGCTCTACGAGCGCCTGGAGCAGCTGCTCGACGACGTGACCATGGTCGTCGACGCGTCCTCGACCGGCCTGGCCCTGGCCCTCGCGAACGGCCACCTCGACGCGGCGGTGATCGCCGTCGACGAGGACGGCGACCTGGGCCTGCCCCGCGGCGTCGGCCAGCGGATCGTGGTGTCCTGGGTGCCGGTCCACATCGCACTCCCCGCCGCACACCCCCTCGCCGCACGCCGGGAGGTGGAGCTCGCCGACCTGGCCGACGCGGCGTGGGTGGGCCCGCCGGGAGCCGAGGACGGGTCGCTGACGGCCCTGCGCGCGGCCTGCCGGGCGGCCGGCTTCGTGCCGCGGATCCGGTTCGAGATGCCGAGCGGCGCCGGCCGTCAGCTGATCGCGGCGGGCAAGGCCGTGCAGCTGGTCGAGCCCACGTCGCAGGGCGGCCCGGGGGTGGCCGTGCGGCCGCTCGCGGGGTCGCCGATGCGGATGCGGCTGGTGTTCTGCTGGCGCCGGGAACGGCTCACGGGCACCCGCGCCGGCCGCGTGTTCGCCGAGGTGCTGGAGGCCTACTCGGCGCAGGCGCTCGCGAGCCCGGTGTTCCGGCCGTGGTGGCAGGAGCGGGGCGCGGCGCTCACCGCGGCCGACTGACCCCGCCCACATAGTCCGCCACTATGGTGCGGCTCACTCCGGCTTGGCCGGCTCCGCGAACAGCAGGTGCCGCACGTGCGCGGGCCCCTCGGCGAGCGACCGCGCCGTCTCCTGGTTCTGCCGGTCGACGACCGTGCCGCGCTCCACGTGCTGGCGCAGGTGCTCCTGCCAGGTCGCCACGGTGAACGTCTCCAGGAACGTCCCGGGCTTCTCCGTGTCGCGGAACAGGCCCCACATCGTGGCGCCCGTGCGGCGGCGCGCCCTGCCCACGCGCTGCATCGCGTCGATGAACTCGGCCTCGTTCTCGGGCGCCACCGGCCACTCGACCGTCACCAGCACCGGGCCCGCGTCGGTGTCGTCGATCTCCGGCGGCTCCTCCCAGTACGTGGCCGGGCTGACGTCGAGCGGGCGGTCGATCAGCGGCAGCCACTTCGTCGCCGCGACCACGAGGACCGCCATCGCCACCGCCGGCACGATCATGGCCGTCCTGAGCCCGTAGGCGTCGGCGATCGCGCCCCACACCACCGCGCCGAGCGCCTGACCGCCCATCAGGATCAGCTGGTAGTAGGCCAGGGCGCGGGCCCTCGTCCAGGCGGGCAGCATGATCTGCGCCGAGGCGTTGAACGTCGACAGCGTCGCGATCCAGCACGCCCCCGTGAACAGCATCGCCACGATCACCAGCGCCATGCTCGCGCTGAGCACCGCCGTGCTCGTGGCGGTCGCGTAGACGAGCGTCGCGAACAGCACCAGCCGGTTCTTGCTCATGCGCTGCAAGAGCTTCGGCACCACGAACGCGCCGCCGATCGCCCCCGCGCCGACGCTGCCGAGCAGCACGCCGTAGCCGCTCGCGTCGAGGCGCAGCGGGCCGCGCGCGATCGCCGGCAGCAGCGCCCACAGCCCGCTGCCGAACACGATGAACACCGTGAGCCGGGCCAGCACGCGCCGGAACAGCGGCGAGCTGCCCACGTACCGCGCGCCGGTCCGCAACGCCGTGGTGATGTGCTCGGCGCCGAGCGGCCGGTTGTCCGACGGGCGCTTCCAGCGCGCCAGCACGACCAGCACGCCGAGGAACGACACGGTGTTGAACGCGAACGTCGCCTCCGGGCCCGCCAGCGCGATCAGCAGGCCGCCGAGCGCGGGACCGATCGCGCGGCCGACGTTCATGTTGACGCCGTTGAGCAGCGCGGCCTGCGGGATCTCCTCGCGCGACACCAGTTCCGGCTGGATCGCCTGGAACGACGGCATCGACAGCGCCTGCCCGATCGCCATCAGCGCGAGCAGCCCGAGCAGGCTCGGCGGTGACGCGCTGCCCGTGCCCGCGAGCAGCATCAACCCGCCCGCGCCGAGCAGCATCAGCGCCTGCCCGCCCAGCAGCACGTGCCGGCGGTCGAGGATGTCGCCGAGCGCCCCGGCCGGGACGACCAGCAGGAACACCGGCAGCGTCGTGGCGGTCTGCACGAGCGCGACCTGCAGCGCGGTGCCGCCGAGGTCGCCCATGAGCCACTGCGCGCCGACGGTCTGCGCCCAGGTGCCGATGTTGGAGGCGAACTGGGCGAGCCACAGCGCACGGAACGCGCTGCGGCGCAGAGGCGCCCACGGGGAGACGGTCACGGCTCGATCTTCACACCTCGGGGTGTGCCTCGCCGAGCACGTGAGCGGCTCCGCGATCGGACTGCCGGGGAGGGTTGAGTTTGGTCTGCACTGAAGCCATCGTGCACACCATCACCAAATCACCCCGTTGGCGGTACCCAGTGCGCCGACCTCACACATCGGCACGACGCCGTCTCAACAGGAGTGGCAGGCTTGTGAGTTGGGTCACAGCACGGGTGTGAACGGCCCGCTCCCCGCACGGGGACAGGCCGGTCCGGCCCGTTCGGACCGGGGGCTGAGAGCGCTCCCAGAACCTGGGCAAACAACTGTTCAAGTGCGCCGACGGTTCCGGGGCCGTCGCCCGCCCGGTCCACCACCGCCAATTGTGAACATTCGGCCCGACCGGGTGTGTATCCGATGAATCGTGAACACGTGTCCGGAATCTGCTCGATACTGCGCGCACAGCCGCCAGAGGAGAGAGGTCCGAGCACACGTGATCACGCCCGAGTACTTGCTGTCGACCCGCGAGTTCGAGGTGCTGTGGCAGACGCTGCGGCTCGGCAGGATGCCGTACCCGCTCGACGTGCCCAGCGAGGGAGACACCGAGAAGGAGCGCAAGGCGTTGCAGGACAGGACGCTCGCGGAGCTCCGCCGGCGCGGCATCGGCGACGACGCGCGGCTCGAGGACCTGATGAGGGTACTCGACGACCACGTGGTGTCCGTCGACGCCGTCGCGGGACTCGACCGGACCGTGCGGGCGCTCGCCGCGTCCAACGGCAACCAGGCGGTGGTCGCGGTGATCGACGGCGGCAACGTCGGTCTCACGGAGATCAGGCCCACCGGGCTGGCCAGGGAGATCGTCCGCGTGCTCCCCGCGGGCGAGGCCGGTCCCGGCAGCGCCCTGTCCGTGCGGCTGGAGACGTTGCAGCAGGCCGTCGCGCTGCAGGAGGCCGAACCGGACGACGACGACTCCGAGGACCCGTGGGGTGCCGCGGACGACGAGCTCGACGACCGGCAGGCACTGCTGAAGGCGGGACTGTCCGCACAGGACGCGCGGCAGATGGACGAGCTCGCGTCCAACCGCGTCGCGGGCGGTCAGTTCGGCGTGACGCACGGGCGGCACCGCGCGGACGTGGTCATCAACTGGTTCGACACCCACCAGGGCCGGTACCTGATGGTGCGCTCCGACGGCTGGCTGAGCCTGTCGCCCAGCGACAACGACCGAATCGCAACTCGAATCGACGCCGTTCTGGCGTGAGGGGGATTTCCGTGGATCCGTTGGCTCCGTTGGACGGAAGCCGGATGGCCGGGGTCGATCCCGACCAGTGGATGCAGAACATGCAGGCGAAGGCGGACGACCTGGCGGCGAAGTCCGCCCAGCTGCAGATGGACATGGCCCACGCGTCGGCCACCGTGATGTCGAAGGACCACGCGGTCCAGGTGACGATCGCGCCGACCGGTGCCCTGCAGAACCTCCAGCTGACCGACTACGCGGCGGGCCTGAGCCCGCAGCGCCTGCAGGCGTCGATCATGGAGGCCGTGGGCAAGGGGCAGCGCGCGGCCTCCGAGAAGATGCTCGAGGCGTTCGCGCCGCTCGGCGCGGGCACCGAGTCGATGGACCTCGTCATGTCGTACCTCCCGCCCGCCGTGGAGGACGAGGAGGAGGACTCGCAGTACGGGTACGACGACGACGGGTACGCCACCCAGGAGCAGCAGCCCGCGGCCCAGCAGCCGCAGCAGGCACCGCCCGCGCGGCGGCGCCCCGCTCACGACGACGATGACGAGGACGGCCAGCCTTGGTGACCTCATCCACCCCTGCCGTGCGAGGGGACCGCTGATGGCCGGTCAGTTCGACGTCGATCCCGAGGGGATCAAGGCGTTCGCCACGAACCTCGACTCCATCGTGGCCCAGCTCGAGACGTCCAAGGGCGTGCTCGGCAACGTCCACTTCGACCCGCTGGTGTTCGGCATCGTCGGCCAGATCTTCGCCGCCGCCGCGCGCGTCGAGGTGAAGAAGGCCGAGGAGTGCATCGGCAAGTACGAGTCCGGTCTGCGCGAGGCGGCGAAGAACGCCCGCCTCACCGCGGACACCTACACCAACACCGACCAGGGCAACGCCAAGACGTTCTCCGGAGGTGCCTGATGGTGCAGGGCCTGACGTGGACCCCGGGCTTCGGCGAGGGCACCGAGCTCAACGACAAGTTCTCCGGCGCGGGCATGGTCGACACGGTCGCCGGCCTCGTGAAGGCGGTGCAGGAGCAGGACAACGCCTCGATCGCCGCCTACAGCGTCGGTCTCGCGTTCGACATCGTCGGCGCGGCGCTCAACCCCCTCGGTGCCGTCATCGGCGCCGGTGTCGGCTGGCTGATCGACCACATCGCGTTCCTGCGCGAGCCGCTCGACCTGCTGATCGGCGACAACATCGCGATCCGCCAGGAGACCGAGAAGCTCAAGGACGACGCCAAGAACTACGAGGGCCTGGCGTCGGGTCACCTCGCCGCCCTCAAGAAGCTCGACGGCTGGGCGGGCGAGGCGGCCGACCGCTTCCGCTCGACCATGGCGCACGTGTCCAAGGAGCTCGAGGCCATCGGCTCCGCGGTCAACGCCTCCGCGAAGCTGATGGGCACGATGGGCGCCTGCGTGACCGCCGTGCGCTCGCTCGTGCGCGACATCATCGCCATGGTGATCGGCAACCTGATCGGTGGCGCGCTGATCGCCGCGGGCCTCGCCCCGATCACGTTCGGCGCGTCGATCGTCGCGTTCATCGGCACCGCCGTGGCGACCGCACTCGAGGCGCTGTCGCGGATCATGCGGCACGTCACGAAGCTCAAGTCGCTGATCACCTCCTCCTCCAAGGCCGCCGACGACCTCGGCACCGCGCTGGCGAAGATGGGCGACGACGCGGCCCGCTTCGGCAAGGGCGGTGCCTCCTCCGGCGCCTCGACGCCTCCCCCGGTCAAGCCGCCGGGCGACACCCCCACGATCAACGGTGGTGGCGGCGCGGGTGGCGCCAAGCCCCCCGCCGGCGACGCCCCGCCCGTGCAGAAGCCACCGGACGTCCCGGGCGGCCCCGGCGGCGGCGGTGGCGGCAAGCCCCCGGCCGGCGACGCGCCTCCCGTCCAGAAGCCACCGGACGTCCCGGGCGGCCCTGCCGGCGGCGCGGGCGGCAAGGGCGACGCGCCCGAGCCTCCCCCCGTCCAGAAGCCGCCGGGCGACTCCACGGGCACGGCCGGCGTGAAGCCGCCGGACACCCCGTCGGTGAAGCCGCCGGACATGCCGGCGCCTCCGCCGCCCGCGGTCACGAAGCCGCCGTCGGACATGCCGGTTCCGCCGCCGGTGCCCCCTGCCGGTGGTGCCAAGCCCCCGTCGGGCGGCGGTGGCGCGGGCGGGGGCAAGCCGCCGGCCGGCATCAAGCCGGACGACCTGCCGAAGCCCCCTCCGCCCGCGGTCACCAAGCCGCCGTCGGACAACCCGCTGCCGCCGGGAGGGACGCCCAAGCCGGACAGCCCGCCCCCGGCCGTGCCGAAGCCGGACGACGCCGCGCCGAAGCCACCGGCGACGCCGAAGCCCGACGACGCGGCTCCCAAGCCGCCGGCCACGCCCAAGCCCGACGACGCGGCACCGAAGCCCCCCGGCGACAGCGGTGCACCCAAGCCGCCGGGTGACAGCGGCGCGCCCAAACCGCCGGGTGACAGCGGCGCGCCGAAGCCCCCCGGCTCGGACGCACCCGGTACGCCGCCCAAGCCGGACGACGCGGCCCCCAAGCCGCCCGGCTCGGACGCTCCCGGTGCTCCCGGCACGGGTGGCGGCAAGCCGCCGTTCTCGTGGGCCGAGGTCAAGAACCACGTGGACGACCTCAGCAAGTTCGGCAAGCAGCACCTGGACGAGGTGCTCACCACGAAGTTCGGCAAGACGCCGGACGAGGCCGCGAAGATCAGCCAGTGGATCAAGAACTTCGAGGAGCTCGCCGCGCCCGGTGGCCACTTCACGGTGGCGGGCAAGGCGTTCGCCACGGGTTCGGTGCTGCACATGGTCCACGAGCTCTGGAAGGAACTCGGAGCGGACAAGCACGGCCAGAAGGAGAACGAGGGCTTCCTCGGCGACCTGAAGGAGCACAACGCGCAGCTGTGAATTCCACAGCATCCAACTGATCCAAAACGGGCATCGCGGGCGTACTCTGTGGGGTGCGCCCGCTTTGTCGTCCAGAGCCAAACGATTCAGCCGATCCGGTGATGGACGAAGCGGTGCGTGACGAACCTCAAGACCGCCCTAAATCAACCCTGTTCCGCTATGTGATTTGGATCACAGCAACCCTCGGAGCATGCCCGATTCCGGGGTGTGAACAGGGGCGGGAAGCCCACTCGGGCACCAGGCGGAGAGCGCTCCCACAACCAGGGGAAACGATCACCTCCGTTACACGTCGTTCACCTGGTGGTGGCCCGTTTGAGTGTGTTGGGACGCATTGTGAACGTGGGTCTCAATTGGTAACTCGCGCGCGAGAAAGCGAGCGATGCAACAAGGAACCCCCGATACTGCCCGCATGTACATCGTCGGTGACAACGACGCTGTCCCGCTCAAGGACACCGTCACCTCGGGTCAGGTGCAGCTCGACCCGGCTGCGGGTGAAGAGCTGCGCAAGCAGTTCCAGGCCCAGATCGACCAGGTCGACTCGTGGCTCGAGCGCGCCAACACCAGCATCGCGCGTCCGGCGCCGCTGGGCGCCAACCCGGTCGGCGACAAGATGCGCGACAAGTTCACCCACCGGGCGGAGGGTGAGCAGTACTCGTTCGTCAGCGTCATGACCGCGTACCGCACGGTCCTCGAGCAGACGAAGAACTCGATCGTGACCGCCATCGAGAACTTCACCCGCCTCGACGAGGAACAGCAGATCGAACTGAAGAAGCACATGGGTAACAGCTGAGCTCCGTGCCAGCTGGGTCCACCGAAGCGAGAGGCGAGCCGGTCATGCCCCCCGAGACCGACCCCAGTCAGATCGAGAACGTCCCGGTCCTCACGGACCCCCAGAACTGGGCGTCGCGATCGCACCAAGAGCTCTACGCCGCGGTGCACAACAACAACGACCCCGGCCAGGCCGGCCAGATCAGCTCCGACTGGAGCAAGTACGGCAACGAGCTCACCGAGGCGTCGCGGACGATCAACTCCGTGATCACCTCGTCGGAGTCCAAGTGGACGGGTGCGGCCGCCGAGGCCGCCCGCGACGCGATGAAGAAGCTCGGGGACTGGGTCGACGAGACCGCGAAGACGGCCGTGGAGGTCGGCGGCAAGGTCGCCGACCAGGGCCGGGTGATGGAATCCGCCCGCGCGCAGATGCCCGCCCCGATCGAGTTCGACTACAACAAGGCGGCCGCCGCGCTGTCGCAGCCGGGCACGCCCGCGTTCGTGGCGGCGTCCATGGACATCGCCCTCGCGAACGCCGCGTCGCGCGCCGCGCACGACCAGGCCGTCACCGTCATGACCGACATGGAGTCCAACTCCCGGCAGATCGACTCGTCGGTGCCCGCGTTCAAGCCGCCGTTCAACCCGAACACCGGTCAGGTCGAGGAACCGGTGATGGCCGTGGCGCGCTCCGGCGCCGCTCCGGCTCTGGGTGGCGTCGACGCGTTCATGTCCGGCCGGACCGAGACGTCCAGTGCCGTCGCCGCCCCGCCGAGCGTCAACGGTGGCGCGGGTGCCGGTGCGGGCGCGGGCGCCGGTGGTGGCGCGGGTGCCGGTGCAGGTGCGGGTGCCGGTGGTGGCGCGGGTGCCGGTGGCGCGGGCGTGAACCAGCCCGCCGCGGCGAGCTACAACCCCGCCGCTCCCGGCTACGCGGGTCCCGGTGCCACGGGCGCCGGCGGCGGTGCGGGTGGCGGCGGTGGCAGCTACACGCCGCAGATGCCGAACTACAACCCCGGCACCACGAACACCTCGGCCTCGACGTACACGCCGACCGCGCCGAACTACAACCCCGCCGCGAGCACGGGCACCACGTTCACCAGCGGCAGCGGTGGCGGCACCAGCACGTACAACCCGCAGATGGGCGGGTACACCCCCGGCGGCACGGGCGGGACGACGAACAAGGGCGGCGGCAACCAGCAGTACACGCCGCAGATCCCGAAGGTCCCGACCGTCGGCAAGGACATCACCAACCCGAACTACGTCCCGCAGAACCCGAAGTTCAACCCCTCCGCGCCCGGCTACACCGGTCCCGGCGGGACCGGCGGCTTCGGTGGCGGCGCGGGTGGTGGCGGCGGTGCCGGCGGTGGCGGCGGCGCGGGCATGAAGGGCGGCCCCATGCCGTTCACCCCCTCCATGGGCGGTGGAGCCGGCGGCGGTGGCGGTGGCGGTGCCTTCGGCGGCGGTGCCGGTGCCGGTGGCGCCGGTGGGTCGATGACCCCCGGTGGTTCCGCGGGTGTGCAGGGCCAGATGCGCGGCGGCATGCCGATGGGCATGACCGGTCCCGGCGCGGCCGGCGCCGCGGGTGCCGGCATGGGCGGCGCCCCGATGGGCGGCGCACCCGGTGCCGGCGGCAAGGGCGACGACGACAAGGAACACCGCTCCGCCAGCTACATCATGGGCGGCGACCTGTTCGAGGTCCCCGGCGAGAACCTGCCCCCGTCGGTCATCGGCGCGGCCAAGGCCAAGAAGCAGAAGGGTCCTGACGCGTCGTGATCACGCCGGAGTTCCTGCTCTCGCCGCGCGAGTTCGACGTCCTGTGGCACGAGCTGCGGCTCGGCCGGATGCCGTACCCGCTGGACGTCCCGAGCGAGGGCGACACCGAGCAGGACCGCCGGGTGCTGCGCGAGAACACGCTGGACGAGCTGCGCCAGCGCGGCCTGGTCGGCAACCAGCGGCTGGAGGACCACCTCCGGCTGCTGGACGACCACCGGGTCTCCGTCGACGCGGTCGCGGGGCTCGACCGGACCGTGCGGGCGCTGGCCGCCTCCAACGGCGACCGGGCCGTCCTCGCGATCATCGACGACGGCCGGGTCGGGCTGCTGACGATTCGCGAGACCGGCATCGCCCGCGAGATCGTGCGGGTGCTGCCCGACGGCGAGCCCGGTCCCGGCACGGCCGTGAACGTGCGGGTGGAGACGCTGCGGGAAGCGGTCGCGATCAAGGAGGCGGAGGAGAAGAGCGACTCCGACGACTTCTTCGCCGCCTCCGAGGACGAGGGGGACGACCGCAACGCCCTGCAGCAGGCGGGGCTGTCCCCCCAGGACGCCAAGCAGGTCGGCGAGCTCGCGGCCAACCGGGTCGCGGGCGGCCAGTTCGGCGTCACCCGCGACCAGCAGCGGTCCGGTGTCGTGATCAACTGGTTCGACACCCACCAGGGCCGTTACCTGATGGTCAACTCGGACGGCTGGCTGAGCGTCTCGCCGACCGACAACGACCGCATCGCCACCCGTATCAACGCTGTGCTCGCCTGAACTTTTTCGCGACGCAGTTGAACCACCGCCGCCGGAGGACCGTGTGACATCCGCGAACCCGTACCAGTGGGTCGAAGAGTACGAGGCCAAACTGGCCGACCTGAAGCAGAAGTCGGAGAACCTGACCGAGAACTTCGCCGCAGCGTCGGCGACCGTGACGTCGAAGGACGGCGCGGTCACGGTGACGGTGGGTCCGAACGGCGGCCTGCAGAACCTGCAACTGGGTCACCGCGCGCTGGAGCTGGGCGGTCCCCGGCTCACGGCGGTGATCCTGGAGACCGCGCGCAAGGCCCAGAAGCAGGCGGCCGAGCAGGTGCTCGAGCTGTTCAAGCCGCTCGGCGAGGGCACCGAGGCCTACCAGATGGTCTCGGACTCGATCCCGTCGGACGACGACGAGACCGAGGAG